>NZ_APIO01000091.1:0-30366 GCF_000408945.1 Pseudomonas sp. G5(2012) | reverse complement strand
GCGAAACCCTAAGTGGCCGTGACCGCAGGAATGGATATGTACCCAATCCCAACCCCAATCCCAAACAGCCACCATCGCCCAAACAAAAACGGCCCCTATATATAGAGGCCGTTCCCGGTACAACTCAACACGCTATTGCAAGACTGATCTTACTTGCGGTCTTCCAGCTTGGTGATGTCACGCGACTCGTAGCCGGTGTACAGCTGGCGCGGACGGCCGATCTTGTACGGGCTGGAGAGCATTTCTTTCCAGTGGGAGATCCAGCCCACGGTCCGCGCCAAGGCGAAGATCACGGTGAACATGCTGGTTGGAATGCCGATCGCCTTGAGGATGATCCCCGAGTAGAAGTCGACGTTCGGGTACAGCGAGCGTTCGATGAAGTACGGGTCGGTCAGGGCGATCTCTTCCAGGCGCATGGCCAGTTCGAGTTGCGGATCGTTCTGGATGCCCAGTTCCTTCAGTACTTCGTCGCAGGTCTGCTTCATCACAGTGGCGCGAGGGTCGCGGTTTTTGTAAACGCGGTGACCGAAGCCCATCAGCTTGAACGGATCGTTCTTGTCCTTGGCCTTGGCGATGAACTTGTCGATGTTCGAGACATCGCCGATTTCATCGAGCATGGTCAATACGGCTTCGTTCGCACCGCCGTGGGCAGGGCCCCACAGTGCGGCGATGCCGGCGGCGATACAGGCGAACGGGTTGGCACCCGAGGAGCCCGCCAGGCGCACGGTGGAAGTCGACGCGTTCTGCTCGTGGTCGGCATGGAGGATGAAGATCCGGTCCATGGCCTTGGCGAGTACCGGGCTGATCGGTTTGATCTCGCACGGGGTGTTGAACATCATGTGCAGGAAGTTTTCCGCGTACGACAGGTCGTTGCGCGGGTACATCATGGGTTGGCCCATGGAGTACTTGTAAACCATCGCTGCCAGGGTTGGCATCTTGGCAACCAGGCGGATCGCGGAGATTTCGCGATGCTGCGGGTTATTGATGTCCAGGGAGTCGTGGTAGAAGGCCGAGAGGGCGCCGACTACACCACACATGACGGCCATCGGGTGGGCGTCACGGCGGAAGCCGTTGAAGAAGGTCTTCAGCTGCTCGTGAACCATGGTGTGGTTCTTCACGGTGCCGACGAACTGGGCCTTTTGTTCTGCGGTCGGCAGTTCGCCGTTGAGCAGCAGGTAGCAGGTTTCCAGGTAGTCCGACTTTTCAGCCAGCTGTTCGATCGGGTAGCCGCGGTGCAGCAGGATGCCGTTGTCGCCGTCGATATAGGTGATCTTCGACTCGCAGGAAGCGGTCGACATGAAACCAGGGTCGAAAGTGAAGCGGCCCGTGGCCGTCAGGCCCCGAACATCGATAACATCGGGACCAACGGTGCCGGTTAAAATGGGCAGCTCGACGGGGGCTGCGCCCTCGATGATCAACTGCGCTTTTTTGTCAGCCATGTGGCCTCCTATTTATGCTTGAAATCATCAGACAGACCCCCCACGCAGGGCCCGCACCACTATAGTGAGATAAATTTGAATGTCAATTTGCCTAAAGTCTTGCTCCAGAAGGCTTTAACCCTACTTTTTTTTCGAAATTGACCGCCATTTACGCCTTTTATACGTGTTGCGCAATGCGCCGTTTTGGGAAGGTATGTCCGTTGTCATTAGTAGCCTAACTGTCTATACTCGGCCACCGACCGCCAAGGGCTTTTGGGCTTGCGTTATTGGGGGTCGCCTCCCTGGGTGGTGGTTACCTGACCAGTGCACTCCCCAACAACTTTGCCCTGATTGTTAGGGGCTCTTCAGTGTGAAAAAAAAGCCGTGAAAAGCCAACGACCTGTAAACCTAGACCTAAGGACCATCAAACTCCCAGTCACTGCTTACACGTCCATTCTTCACCGTATCTCCGGTGTCATCCTCTTCGTGTGCCTTGCCATCATGCTTTATGCATTGGACAAGTCGCTGAGTTCCGAGGAAGGCTTCGGTGAGGTGAAAGCGTGTCTGACCAGTCCGCTAGCCAAGCTAGTGATTTGGGGCATCCTGTCCGCCTTGCTGTATCACTTGGTTGCCGGTGTGCGCCACTTGATCATGGACATGGGCATCGGTGAGACGCTGGAAGGCGGCAAGCTGGGCTCGAAAATCGTTATCGCCGTTTCCGTGGTGGTAATCGTTCTGGCAGGAGTTTGGATATGGTAACTAACGTCACGAACCTCTCGCGTTCGGGCCTCTATGACTGGATGGCGCAACGTGTGTCTGCGGTCGTTCTCGCGGCTTACTTCATTTTCCTGATCGGATACCTCGCGGCGAACCCGGGTCTTGGCTATGACCAATGGCACGCGCTCTTCGCCAACAACTGGATGCGTATCTTCAGCCTGCTGGCCCTTGTTGCTCTGGGCGCTCACGCCTGGGTCGGTATGTGGACCATCGCGACCGACTACCTGACGCCGATGGCGTTCGGCAAGTCCGCGACGGCTATACGTTTCCTCTTCCAGGCAGTATGCGGCGTTGCGATGTTCGCTTACTTCGTCTGGGGCGTGCAGATTCTCTGGGGTATCTGATTCATGGCTAACATTCCAACGATTTCTTTCGACGCCATCATTATTGGTGGTGGCGGTGCCGGCATGCGCGCAGCGCTGCAACTGGCGCAAGGCGGTCACAAGACTGCGGTAATCACCAAGGTTTTCCCGACCCGTTCGCACACTGTATCCGCCCAGGGCGGCATCACCTGCGCCATCGCGTCCGCCGACCCGAACGATGACTGGCGCTGGCACATGTACGATACCGTCAAGGGTTCCGACTACATCGGTGACCAGGACGCTATCGAATACATGTGTCAGGAAGGCCCGGCCGCCGTTTTCGAGCTGGACCACATGGGTCTGCCGTTCTCGCGTACCGAAACCGGCCGTATCTACCAGCGTCCGTTCGGCGGTCAGTCCAAGGACTACGGTAAAGGCGGCCAGGCTGCCCGTACCTGCGCTGCGTCCGACCGTACCGGTCACGCGCTGCTGCACACCCTTTATCAGGGCAACCTGAAAGCCGGTACCACGTTCCTGAACGAGTACTACGCTGTTGACCTGGTGAAAAACCAGGCCGGCGAATTCGTCGGCGTTATCGCCATCTGCATCGAAACCGGCGAAACCACCTACATCCGTGCCAAGGCTACCGTTCTGGCAACCGGCGGTGCAGGTCGTATCTACGCGTCCACCACCAACGCCCTGATCAACACCGGCGACGGTGTCGGCATGGCCCTGCGTGCTGGCGTACCGGTACAAGACATCGAAATGTGGCAGTTCCACCCGACCGGCATCGCCGGCGCCGGCGTACTGGTAACCGAAGGTTGCCGTGGTGAAGGTGGATACCTGATCAACAAGCACGGCGAGCGTTTCATGGAGCGTTATGCTCCGAACGCCAAGGACCTTGCCGGTCGTGACGTTGTGGCTCGTTCGATGGTTAAAGAAATCATCGCCGGTAACGGCTGTGGCCCGAACGGCGACCACGTGATGCTCAAGCTCGACCACCTGGGCGAGGAAGTGCTGCACAGCCGTCTGCCAGGCATCTGCGAGCTGTCGAAGACTTTCGCGCACGTTGACCCGGTGGTTGCTCCGGTTCCGGTTGTTCCTACCTGCCACTACATGATGGGCGGCGTTGCCACCAACATTCATGGCCAGGCGATCACCCAGGACGCCGACGGCGTAGACACCATCATCCCGGGCCTGTTCGCTGTAGGCGAAGTGGCTTGCGTATCGGTTCACGGCGCCAACCGCCTGGGCGGCAACTCGCTGCTCGACCTGGTGGTCTTCGGCCGTGCTGCCGGCCTGCACCTGGAAAAGGCGCTGACCGACGGTATCGAGTACGACGACGCCACCGAAGCCGACATCACCGCGGCCTTGTCGCGCCTGTCCGCCCTGAACGAGCGTACCGATGGCGAAGACGTGGCAACCCTGCGTCGCGAGCTGCAAAACTGCATGCAGAACTACTTCGGTGTATTCCGTACCGGCGAATACATGCAGAAGGGTATTGCCCAGCTGGCTGACCTGCGCAAGCGCATCGCCAACGTCAAGATCAACGACAAGTCGCAGGCGTTCAACACTGCGCGTATCGAAGCTCTGGAACTGCAGAACCTGCTGGAAGTGGCTGAAGCTACCGCCATCGCTGCCGAAGTACGTAAAGAGTCCCGCGGTGCTCACGCCCGTGAAGACTTCGAAGATCGTGACGATGAAAACTGGCTGTGCCACACCCTGTACTTCCCGGGTGAGAAGCGCGTTGCCAAGCGTGCTGTGAACTTCTCGCCGAAGACGGTTCCGACTTTTGAACCTAAGATTCGGACTTATTAAGGGTGGCCGCCATGTTGCAAGTCAGTGTTTATCGTTACAACCCTGATCAGGACGCTGCGCCGTTCATGCAGGAATTCCAGGTTGATACCGGTGGTAAAGACCTGATGGTGCTGGACGTACTGGCACTGATCAAAGAGCAGGACGAAGGTTTCTCCTATCGTCGCTCTTGCCGTGAAGGTGTTTGCGGTTCCGACGGCATGAACATCAACGGCAAAAACGGCCTGGCGTGCGTTACGCCGCTGTCCGCCGTCGTAAAAGGTAACAAGCTGATCGTTCGTCCTCTGCCAGGTTTGCCGGTTATCCGTGACCTGGTCGTCGATATGAGCATCTTCTACAAGCAATACGAAAAGGTTAAGCCTTACCTGCAGAACGACACGCCGGCTCCGGCCATCGAGCGTCTGCAGTCCCCTGAAGAGCGTGAAAAGCTCGACGGTCTGTACGAGTGCATCCTGTGCGCCTGCTGCTCGACCTCGTGCCCGTCCTTCTGGTGGAACCCGGACAAGTTCCTGGGTCCAGCTGCACTGCTGCAAGCGTACCGCTTCCTGGCAGACAGCCGTGATACCAAGACGTCCGAGCGTCTGGCTTCGCTCGATGACCCGTTCAGCGTATTCCGCTGCCGCGGGATCATGAACTGCGTCAACGTATGTCCCAAAGGCCTGAACCCGACTAAGGCCATTGGTCACATCCGTAACATGCTGCTCTCCAGCGGCGTGTGATTCAGCTGATGTACCCGTTGTACCCGTAGATGCTGCGGCGCAGGCTTCAACCGGCGCCGTAGTTTTAACCTGAGCAGCAGCTTAAAAGGCTGCGGCTCTTATTTTGAAGAAATGAGACAAGCAGGGGCATCCGGGCTGGTACCCGGACTATCAGTGTGATCCTAGTGGCTTGTTTTGGTCGCTGCATTCGGACTTCTGCAAGTTTGCTCGGTGTCGACACCGGTGGTGTTCCCCTAACCGAGGGTGACCAAGCATGCAAGAAAGCGTGATGCAGCGCATGTGGAACAGCGCCTACCTATCCGGTAGTAACGCTGCCTATGTGGAAGAGCTCTACGAGCTCTACCTGCACGACCCTAACGCTGTGCCAGAAGAGTGGCGCACCTACTTCCAGAAGTTGCCTGCTGACGGCAACCCTGCCACCGATGTTTCGCACTCCACAATTCGCGATCATTTCGTCTTGCTGGCAAAGAACCAGCGCCGCGCCCAACCGGTTTCCGCCGGCAGCGTGAGCAGTGAGCACGAGAAGAAGCAAGTTGAAGTGCTGCGATTGATCCAGGCCTACCGTATGCGTGGCCACCAGGCAGCCCAGCTTGACCCGCTGGGGCTGTGGCAGCGTCCTGCACCTGCAGACCTGTCGATCAATCATTACGGCTTGACCAATGCCGATCTTGATACGACCTTCCGTGCCGGCGACCTGTTCATCGGCAAAGAGGAAGCGAGCCTACGCGAAATTCACGAAGCGTTGCAGCAGACATATTGCCGCACCATCGGCGCTGAATTTACGCACATCACCGATTCCGAGCAGCGCCAGTGGTTCCAGCAGCGTCTGGAAAGCGTGCGTGGTCGTCCGACGTACTCCGCCGACATCAAGAGCCACCTGCTCGAGCGCGTGACCGCCGGTGAAGGCCTGGAAAAATACCTGGGCACCAAATACCCGGGTACCAAGCGTTTCGGCCTGGAAGGCGGCGAAAGCCTGATTCCGATGCTCGACGAGCTGATCCAGCGTTCCGGTTCCTACGGTACCAAGGAAATCGTCATCGGCATGGCCCACCGTGGCCGTCTGAACGTACTGGTCAACACCTTCGGCAAGAACCCGCGCGAGCTGTTCGACGAGTTCGAAGGCAAGAAGAAGGTCGAGCTGGGTTCCGGTGACGTTAAATACCACCAGGGCTTCTCGTCCAACGTGATGACCACCGGCGGTGAAGTTCACCTGGCCATGGCGTTCAACCCGTCCCACCTGGAAATCGTTTCCCCGGTGGTCGAGGGTTCGGTGCGCGCCCGTCAGGATCGTCGTAACGACCTGACCGGTGAGAAAGTCCTGCCGATCTCCATCCACGGTGACGCGGCATTCGCCGGTCAAGGCGTGGTGATGGAAACCTTCCAGATGTCGCAGACCCGCGGTTTCAAGACCGGCGGTACCGTGCACATCGTGATCAACAACCAGGTCGGTTTCACCATCAGCAACCCGCTGGACTCGCGTTCCACCGAGTACGCCACCGACGTTGCGAAGATGATCCAGGCGCCGATCCTCCATGTGAATGGCGATGATCCGGAAGCCGTGTTGTTCGTGACCCAGCTGGCCATCGACTACCGCATGCAGTTCAAGCGTGACGTGGTGATCGACCTGGTCTGCTACCGTCGTCGCGGCCACAACGAGGCCGACGAGCCAAGCGGCACCCAGCCGATCATGTATCAGCAGATCACCAAGCAGCGCACTACCCGTGAGCTGTACGCTGATCGCCTGACCCAGGCCGGTGTACTGGACGCTGAACGTGTCCAGGCCAAGGTCGACGAGTACCGCAACGCGCTGGACAACGGTCTGCACGTCGTGAAATCGCTGGTCAAGGAACCGAACAAAGAGCTGTTCGTGGACTGGCGTCCGTATCTGGGCCACGCCTGGACTGCGCGTCACGACACGCGCTTCGACCTGAAGACCTTGCAGGAACTGTCCGCCAAGCTGCTGGAAATTCCGGAAGGCTTCGTGGTTCAGCGCCAGGTTGCCAAGATCTACGAAGACCGTCAGAAGATGCAAGCCGGCGGCCTGCCGATCAACTGGGGTTACGCCGAAACCATGGCGTACGCGACCCTGGCGTTCGAAGGTCACCCGATCCGCATGACCGGCCAGGACATCGGCCGCGGTACGTTCTCGCACCGTCATGCCGTGTTGCACAACCAGAAGGACGCGGGCACCTACATCCCGTTGCAGAACCTGTACGACGGTCAGCCACGCTTCGACCTGTACGACTCGTTCCTGTCCGAAGAAGCGGTACTGGCGTTCGAGTACGGTTACTCGACCACCACGCCGAACGCGCTGGTTATCTGGGAAGCCCAGTTCGGCGACTTCGCCAACGGCGCCCAGGTTGTAATCGACCAGTTCATCACCAGTGGCGAGCACAAGTGGGGCCGTCTGTGCGGTCTGACCATGCTGCTGCCGCACGGTTATGAAGGTCAGGGGCCGGAGCACTCCTCGGCTCGTCTGGAGCGTTACCTGCAGCTGTGCGCCGAGCACAACATCCAGGTGTGCATGCCAACGACGCCGGCACAGATCTACCACTTGCTGCGCCGTCAGGTGATTCGCCCGCTGCGCAAGCCACTGGTAGTCCTGACTCCGAAGTCGCTGCTGCGCCACAAGCTGGCCATCTCGACCCTGGAAGATCTGGCCGAAGGTTCCTTCCAGACCGTTATCCCGGAAATCGACGCCCAAGACCCGAAAAAGGTCGAGCGCGTTGTCCTGTGTAGCGGCAAGGTCTACTACGACCTGCTGGAAAAACGCCGTGCCGAAGGCCGTGACGATATCGCCATCGTGCGTATCGAGCAGCTGTACCCATTTCCTGAGGACGACTTGAAAGAAGTCCTGGCTCCCTACACCAACGCCAAGCATGCCGTTTGGTGCCAGGAAGAGCCGATGAACCAGGGCGCGTGGTACTGCAGCCAACACCACATGCGTCGCAGCATCAGCAACCTCAACAAGTCTCTCGTACTCGAGTACGCGGGCCGCGAGGCTTCTGCTGCACCGGCATGCGGTTACGCATCGATGCACGCCGAACAGCAGGAACAACTGCTGCAAGACGCCTTTACTGTTTAACGCCTTCGCGCACCTGAAACCGAATTTAAGGAACCACAGATAATGGCTATCGAGATCAAAGCCCCCACTTTCCCGGAATCGGTTGCCGATGGCACCGTTGCCACCTGGCACAAAAAACCGGGCGACGCGGTCAAGCGCGACGAACTGATCGTCGACATCGAAACCGATAAAGTCGTACTCGAAGTGTTGGCTACCGCTGACGGCGTGCTGGGCGCTATCGTCAAGAACGAAGGCGACACCGTTCTGTCCGACGAAGTCCTGGGCTCCATCGAAGCGGGCGGCGCTGCTGCCGCTCCAGCTGCTGCGGCTCCTGCCGCCGCTGCCCAGGCTGCTGCCCCTGCCGCCGAAGGCGAAGACGATCCTGTTGCTGCACCGGCTGCGCGCAAGCTGGCTGAAGAAAACGGCATCAACATCGCTTCCGTTGCCGGCACTGGCAAAGGCGGTCGCGTGACCAAGGAAGACGTGGTTGCAGCCGTTGCTGCCAAGAAAGCCGCTCCGGCTGCCGCGCCTGCCAAGGCTGCCGCACCTGCCGCTGCTGCTCCGGTGTTCGCTGCCGGCGATCGCATCGAGAAGCGTGTACCGATGACCCGCGTGCGGGCCACCGTTGCCAAGCGCCTGGTCGAAGCCCAGTCGAACATGGCGATGCTGACCACGTTCAACGAAGTCGACATGACCGAAGTCATGGCGCTGCGTTCGAAGTACAAGGATCTGTTCGAGAAGTCCCACAACGGCGTGCGCCTGGGCTTCATGTCCTTCTTCGTGAAAGCGGCCACCGAAGCGCTGAAACGCTTCCCGGCTGTCAACGCCTCGATCGACGGCGCTGACATCGTTTACCACGGCTACGCTGACGTCGGCGTTGCGGTTTCCAGCGATCGCGGCCTGGTTGTTCCGGTTCTGCGTAACGCCGAACTGATGAGCCTGGCTGAAATCGAAGGCGGCATCGCCACCTTCGGCAAGAAAGCCCGCGACGGCAAACTGTCGATGGACGAAATGACCGGTGGTACCTTCACCATCACCAACGGCGGTACCTTCGGTTCGATGATGTCGACCCCGATCGTCAACCCGCCACAAGCAGCCATCCTGGGCATGCACAACATCATCCAGCGTCCTATGGCCATCAACGGCCAGGTCGTTATCCGTCCGATGATGTACCTGGCCCTGTCCTACGATCACCGTCTGATCGATGGCAAAGAAGCTGTGACTTTCCTGGTGACCATCAAGAACCTGCTGGAAGATCCGGCTCGTCTGTTGCTGGATATCTGATAGAAGCAGTCGCGAGCTGCAAGCCCAGGCTGTCGGAAAACCCGCAGCCTGGCTTGTCGCTTGCGGCTTCAAGCTTTTCGCTAAAGAGGATTTTTTGAATGTCGCAGAAATTTGACGTAGTAGTGATCGGCGCGGGCCCTGGCGGCTACGTAGCTGCCATCAAGGCCGCTCAGTTGGGCCTCAGCACTGCCTGCATCGAGAAGTACACCGACAAGGATGACAAACTGGCTCTGGGCGGTACTTGCCTGAACGTCGGCTGCATTCCGTCCAAGGCGCTGCTGGACAGCTCCTGGAAGTACAAGGAAGCCAAAGAAGGCTTCGCGATCCACGGTATCAACCACGCTGGCGTGACCATGGACGTGCCAGCAATGGTCGGCCGTAAAGCCACCATCGTCAAAGGCCTGACCTCCGGTGTTGCAACCCTGTTCAAAGCCAACGGTGTGACCTCCATCCAGGGTCACGGCAAGCTGCTGGCCGGCAAGAAAGTTGAAGTCACCAAGCCTGACGGTTCGGTAGAAGTCATCGAAGCCGAGAACGTGATCCTGGCTCCAGGTTCGCGTCCGATCGACATTCCACCGGCTCCGGTCGACCAGAATGTGATCGTCGATTCCACCGGCGCCCTGGAATTCCAATCCGTACCAAAACGCCTGGGCGTAATCGGCGCTGGCGTGATCGGTCTGGAGCTGGGTTCGGTCTGGTCGCGTCTGGGTGCAGAAGTGACTGTCCTGGAAGCCCTGGACACTTTCCTGATGGCCGCTGACGCAGCCGTTTCCAAGGAAGCGCTGAAAACCCTGACCAAGCAGGGCCTGGACATCAAGCTGGGCGCTCGCGTGACCGGCTCCAAAGTGAACGGCGACGAAGTCGTGGTGAACTACACCGATGCCAACGGCGAACAGAACATCACTTTCGACAAGCTGATCGTAGCCGTTGGTCGCCGTCCAGTGACCACTGATCTGCTGGCTGCCGACTGCGGCGTGACCCTGGACGAGCGCGGTTTCGTGCACGTCGACGATCACTGCGCCACCACCGTACCGGGCGTCTACGCCATCGGTGACGTGGTTCGCGGCATGATGCTGGCGCACAAGGCGTCGGAAGAAGGCATCATGGTTGTCGAGCGCATCAAGGGCCACAAGGCCCAGATGAACTATGATTTGATCCCTTCGGTTATTTATACTCACCCGGAAATCGCGTGGGTTGGTAAAACCGAGCAGGCCTTGAAAGCTGAAGGCGTTGAAGTTAACGTCGGCACCTTCCCGTTCGCAGCCTCCGGCCGTGCCATGGCTGCCAACGATACCGGTGGTTTCGTCAAGGTCATCGCAGATGCCAAGACAGACCGCGTATTGGGCGTCCACGTGATTGGCCCAAGCGCTGCCGAACTGGTTCAGCAGGGCGCGATCGGTATGGAATTCGGCACCAGCGCTGAAGACCTGGGCATGATGGTTTTCTCCCATCCGACCCTGTCTGAAGCCTTGCACGAAGCTGCTTTGGCAGTGAATGGCGGCGCCATCCACATCGCCAACCGCAAGAAGCGTTGAAGGCTATGTGAAAACGTCGCGAGCGACGGAAAGACAAGGCAAAAACAGGTGAGAAAGCGGAGTTGACGTCAGTCAATGAGCATTTTGAACCTGTTTTTAACGCAGTATTTTCGAGCGCAGCAGTTTTCACATGTCTGAAAAGACAATAAGAAACCACGGCGGAGTGGCCCGTCGTGAGCCTTGCATGCAAGACTCACCGCGGAATATCCGCTGGACGCAGCCTTGCATGGCTGCACCGGTTGTCCGGAAAGGCCATGCAAGCAGCAGTCACAGGTGGTGCGGCACTTGAATGAGTGCAGCACCGAATGCGCAGTACCTAACGAAGACGGTAATAAGCATGAATCTTCACGAGTATCAGGGTAAGCAGCTGTTCGCTGAGTACGGCCTGCCAGTTTCCACCGGTTACGCGGTAGACACCCCGGAAGCAGCAGCAGAAGCTTGCGACAAGATCGGCGGCAGCGAGTGGGTTGTCAAAGCCCAGGTCCACGCCGGTGGTCGCGGTAAAGCGGGCGGCGTTAAGCTGGTTCGCAGCAAAGAAGACGCTAAAGCATTCGCACAGCAGTGGCTGGGCAAGCGTCTGGTGACTTACCAGACTGACGCCAATGGTCAGCCAGTCACCAAGATCCTGGTTGAATCGTGCACTGATATCGCTAAAGAGCTGTACCTGGGCGCTGTCGTTGACCGTTCGAGCCGTCGCATCGTGTTCATGGCTTCCACCGAAGGTGGCGTGGACATCGAGAAAATCGCTCACGACACTCCAGAAAAAATTCTGAAAGCCACTATCGATCCACTGGTTGGCGCTCAGCCATTCCAGGGTCGCGAGCTGGCATTCCAGCTGGGTCTGGAAGGCAAGCAGGTTGCTCAGTTCGCCAAGATCTTCGTTGGCCTGGCCAAACTGTTCAAGGATCACGACCTGGCCCTGCTGGAAGTGAACCCGCTGGTGATCAAGGCTGACGGCGATCTGCACTGCCTGGACGCCAAGATCAACATCGACGCCAACGCCATGTACCGTCAGCCTAAGCTGAAGACTTTCCACGATCCGTCGCAAGACGATCCGCGCGAAGCGCACGCTGCCAAGTTCGAACTGAACTACGTAGCGCTGGAAGGCAACATCGGTTGCATGGTCAACGGTGCTGGCCTGGCCATGGGTACCATGGACATCGTCAACCTGCATGGCGGCAAGCCAGCCAACTTCCTCGACGTGGGCGGCGGTGCTACCAAAGAACGCGTTACCGAAGCGTTCAAGATCATTCTGTCCGACACCAACGTCGCTGCAGTACTGGTTAACATCTTCGGCGGCATCGTTCGTTGCGACATGATTGCCGAAGGCATCATTGGCGCCGTGAAAGAAGTCGGCGTGAAAATCCCGGTTGTTGTTCGCCTTGAAGGCAACAACGCTGAGCTGGGCGCTAAAGTACTGGCAGAAAGCGGTTTGAACATCATCGCTGCTACCAGCCTGACCGACGCTGCTCAACAAGTTGTCAAAGCTGCGGAGGGCAAATAATGAGCGTCCTGATCAATAAAGACACCAAAGTTATCTGCCAGGGTATTACCGGTTCGCAAGGTAGTTTCCACACCCAGCAAGCCATCGAGTACGGCACCAAGATGGTGGGTGGTGTAACTCCAGGCAAAGGCGGCACCGAGCACCTGGGCCTGCCAGTGTTCAACACCGTGAAAGACGCTGTAGCTGCCACTGGCGCCACCGCCAGCGTGATCTACGTTCCGGCTCCTTTCTGCAAGGACTCGATCCTGGAAGCTGCTTTCGGCGGCATCAAGCTGATCGTGTGCATCACCGAAGGCATTCCTACCCTGGACATGCTGGACGCTAAAGTTAAGTGCGACGAGCTGGGCGTAGTCCTGATCGGCCCTAACTGCCCAGGCGTGATCACCCCAGGCGAATGCAAGATCGGCATCATGCCAGGTCACATTCACTTGCCAGGCAAGGTCGGTATCGTTTCCCGTTCCGGCACCCTGACCTACGAAGCTGTGAAGCAGACAACTGACGCCGGTTTCGGTCAGTCGACTTGCGTCGGCATCGGTGGTGACCCGATCCCGGGTTCGAACTTCATCGACATCCTGAAGCTGTTCCAGGAAGACCCGAAGACCGAAGCGATCGTGATGATCGGCGAGATCGGCGGTTCGGCTGAAGAAGAAGCGGCTGCCTACATCAAGGCACACGTGACCAAGCCGGTTGTTTCCTACATCGCTGGTGTGACTGCTCCTCCGGGCAAGCGCATGGGCCATGCTGGCGCAATCATCTCTGGCGGCAAAGGCACTGCAGACGAGAAATTCGCTGCTCTGCAAGACGCAGGCGTTAAAACCGTGCGTTCGCTGGCAGACATCGGCAAGGCCCTGGCCGAGCTGACCGGTTGGGCTGTCAAGTAAGCCTCGCGCTTAGCTGACGCTTCACCAAACAAAGGCCACCTTCGGGTGGCCTTTGTCGTTTGTGGCTGATCGTTCCCACGATCTGGGTCGGGGCGGGAAAATTAAGTATGTAAACGCGACATGGAAACGTCGTGTATCGGATAGTTCGCCCTCAAACAGTGCGTTTGTCGCCCAAATTCGTTAGGCTACGCGCCATTTTTGCGTCCGCGCCCACAAGGCTGCAACGCGCTTAAAGGGTTGGCCCCATACGGACCGACAGCATTTCCCTCACCCATAGGGAAATCCCTCTCTAAATTCCGATTCAGTAGTGTGGTATTTCCTTAATGAAAGTGTTGAAAGGCCAGGACATCCTGGCACTTGGTTTTATGACGTTTGCCCTGTTCGTCGGGGCTGGCAACATCATCTTCCCGCCTATCGTCGGTTTGCAGTCCGGGCCTCATGTCTGGATGGCGGCACTGGGCTTCCTGATCACCGCAGTGGGCCTGCCCGTGGTCACTGTCGTTGCCCTGGCCAAGGTCGGTGGCGCCATGGATGCGCTGAGCAGCCCGATCGGCAAGATCGCCGGTGGCTTGCTGGCAGCAGCGTGCTACCTCGCTGTCGGCCCGCTGTTCGCCACGCCGCGTACCGCTACCGTGTCCTTTGAAGTCGGCCTGGCACCGCTGACCGGCGAAAGCCCACTGGCGTTGTTCCTCTACAGCTCGGTGTACTTCCTGGTGGTGTTCTTCATTTCGCTCTATCCGGGCCGCCTGCTGGATACCGTCGGGCGTTTCCTCGCACCGCTGAAGATCATCGCTTTGGCCGCGCTCGGCATCGCTGCGTTCGCTTTGCCCGCCGGTGATATCGGCCATGCTACGCCTGAGTACGTGGCGGCGCCGTTTTCCCAGGGGTTCATCAATGGTTACCTGACCATGGACACCCTCGGTGCGCTGGTGTTCGGCATCGTGATCGTCAATGCCATTCGCTCGCGCGGCGTCGAGTCGCCAGCGCTGATCACCCGCTACGCGATCATTGCCGGCTTGATCGCCGGCGTGGGCCTGGCATTGGTGTACATCAGCCTGTTCCGCCTGGGCTCGGGCAGCCATGAAGTGGCGGCTGGCGCTACCAACGGCGCGGCGGTCTTGCACGCCTACGTACAACACACCTTCGGTTCGCTGGGCAGCGGATTCCTTGCGGTGCTGATTTCCCTGGCGTGCCTGGTGACCGCTGTTGGCCTGACCTGCGCCTGCGCCGAATACTTCAGCCGTGTGCTGCCACTGTCCTACAAGACGCTGGTGATTATCCTCGCGGCGTTCTCGCTGCTGGTGTCCAACCTGGGCCTGACCAAGCTGATCGCGTTCTCGATCCCTGTCCTGACCGCGATCTACCCGCCGTGCATCGCCTTGGTGGCCCTGAGCTTCTGCAAGGACTTCTGGCATGAACAAGGGCGCATTGTCGGCCCGGTGATGCTGGTGTCGTTCATCTTCGGCCTGATCGACGCGCTTAAGGGCGCGGGTCTGGCGGACTGGATGCCGACGCAACTGGCGCACTTGCCACTCAGCGAGCAGGGCCTGGCCTGGCTGGTGCCTTCGGTGATGACCCTGGTGGTTGCCGTGGTTTGCGATCGCCTGCTGGGCAAGCGCGAAGAAGCGTTGGCTTAAGCTTTACCGGCCCGCCACAAGCGGGCCTGTAAACGACACAGAAATGCCCCGTATCAATCGATACGGGGCATTTTTTTATGGGGTGATGCGGTGTCTTTTCTCCTGCGCTAACGTCGAAAGACTGCGCAATCCCCTATAGGAGCGAGCATGCTCGCGAAAAACCTGAGAGCAACGCGTGTATTCAGTAAACACGCGCCATAGTTCGCGACCTTCGCGAGCATACTCGCTCCTACAAGGGGTACGGTGTTCCGCCACCACATCACAAGGACCTGCATGTCGTTCATCCAAGCCAACCTGATCCACATCCTCGCTGCCATCTGGTTCGTCATCTGCTGGGGCGGCTACACCCGCTATGCGACCTGGAAAGGCCGAGATACCGCCTGCCTGGCCAGCGTGCTGCATCTGTATCGCGAAGACTGGATGCGCCGCATGCTGTTGCGTGACAACCGCATCGCCGATGCCAGCGTGATCGGCAACCTGGAACGCAATGCGTCGTTCTTTGCCTCCAGTACCCTGATTATCCTGGCCGGTATTCTCACGGTACTTGGGGCGTCCGAAAGGGCGGTGTCGTTGCTGGCGGATATCCCGATGGTGCAACAGGCTTCCCAGGGGATGTCCGAGATCAAGTTGTTGTGCCTGGCACTGGTGTTCGTCTACGCGTTCTTTACCTTCAGCTGGTGCATGCGCCAGTACAACTTCGCGGCCATCCTGGTGGGCTCGGCGCCCATGGTCGGTGAGCGACATGTGTCGGAGCTGGAGCGCAAAGCCTTTGCCAACCGTGCTGCCCGGGTTATTTCCATGGCCGCCAACCAGTTCAACTTCGGCCTGCGTTCCTACTATTTCGGCATGACCATGTTGGCCTGGTTCGTCAGCCCCTGGTTGTTCATGTTGATGAGTGCCGGCGTCGTGTTCGTGCTGTACCGCCGTGAGTTTCACTCCGACGTTCTCGATGTCATGGTCTATACCCCTACAGAGGCACCGTTGCCCGAGGCGAACAAAGAGGCCGCTTGATGAGTATTCCATTCTGGTGCGTATTTATCAGTGCCGTGCTGATTTACGTGGCGCGCATGCCCGTGACCACGGCGATGAAACAGCAGGGGGGTTACAACAACCACCTGCCGCGCCAACAGCAGGCGCAACTTACAGGCCTGGGCGCGCGCGCGGTGGCGGCCCATCAGAACAGCTTCGAAGCTTTCATATTGTTTGCGGTGGGTGTGTTGATGGCCCACACCACGCAAACAGCGGGATGGCTCATCGATTTGCTGGCAATTATCTTTGTGGTAGCGCGAGTTATCTATCTGTTGTGCTATTGGAAGGACCTGGCCTGGCAGCGAAGTCTGGTGTGGCTGGTGGGTTTGATCTGCTCGTTGTTGTTGATGATTAGTCCGACTTTTCGAACGATTTTGCTCTAACGAGTCAATCGCCGATAAAAGAAAACCCGCACTTGGCGGGTTTTCTTTTATCGCAGCGAGAAGCGGCTTATTGCTTCTTGGCAGCTTCTTCTTGTGCTGCTGCGTTCGATTCAGCCTGAGCTTTGGCAGCTTCGGCGTTTTCTTTCGCCGCATCGTTCACTTTATCCTGAGCTTCGCTCATTTTTTCCTGGGCTTGCTCAGCATGTTGGTTGGCATCTTGAGCTTTGTCCTCGGATTTTTTATCGCAGGCAGCGAGACCGAGGGAAGCGGTCAACATCAAGGCAATAGCTAAAGTCTTACGCATGGGGTGTTTCTCCTTATGGAAATTATCTACTGGCCTTAAGAGCACAGCCAACAGGGTTAAGTTCCTCAAATCCCAGAGATATATAAGTTTGTTCTACGCGGAACTTTTACCTGGGCCCCGACTTCACTGAAGCACTGTAAACAAGAGTCTTTATCAAATGGCTGAAAATCCCGTTTTTGAGCGTGCAACACGATTTTTGTCGGCGCTGCGGCATTGCCAGGTGCTCGGATTACGAGTTCACAGCGCCAGTGCCGACGGGCTCACCGTGGTGCTGCCTTATAGCCCGCAGATCGTCGGCAATCCCCTGACGGGCGTGATTCACGGCGGCGTCCTGACCACATTGATGGACACCGCTTGCGGCATGTCTACCCTCTGCGTGCTCCCGGAGTTCGAAGTTTGCCCCACCCTCGATTTGCGCATCGACTACATGCACGCAGCCGAACCGAACAAGGATGTCTACGGTTTCGCGCAATGCTATCGGGTGACCACTGATGTGATCTTTGCCCGCGGCTTTGCCTATCAGGATGATCCCGAACAGCCCATTGCCCATGTCGTGGGCACTTTCATGCGCATGGGCAAGGGCATCAAAGGCACCAAGGGTTTTGGCGGCACTATCGCCGGAGGTGCGGCATGAGTGAGTCGTTCAAGGAACAAGTGCAACTGGCCCATGAGCGGGGAGAGTACGCCCCGTTGTTGAGCCTGATTCCCTACGCCAGTTTGATCGGTGTCGAATGTTCGCGGGTGGGGGATGAGTTGTTGTTTCGCCTGCCGGCCAACAAGGACAACATAGGTAACCCTTTATTGCCGGCCATCCATGGCGGCGTCATCGCCGGTTTCATGGAGCTGTCTGCCGCGCTGCACCTGTTGGTGGCCACCGGTTCGCCGGGCGTGCCGAAAATCATCGACTTCTCCCTCGATTACCTGCGCGCCGGGCAGTTTCGCGATACCTGGGCCCGCTGCCAGGTCTGTCGTCAGGGGCGCCGGGTCGCCAACGTGGCGGTGACCGCGTGGCAAAGCACCGAATCCGAACCCATTGCCACGGCACGGGCGCATTTCAAACTCGATGAGCCCTTGAAATCCTGAATGGAGCCCCCAACTCTGATGACAACCCGCCGCCGACCCTCATGGTCGCGGCTTATGCCATCTGATTGGAGTTTGATGACCATGAGTGTGGAAACTCAAAAGGAAACCCTGGGCTTCCAGACCGAGGTGAAGCAACTGCTGCACCTCATGATCCATTCGCTGTATTCCAACAAGGAAATTTTCCTTCGCGAACTGATCTCGAACGCCTCTGACGCTGTAGACAAATTACGTTTCGAAGCGCTGGCCAAGCCGCAATTGCTCGAAGGCGGCGCTGAACTGAAAATCCGTGTGAGCTTCGACAAGGACGCCAAGACCGTCACCCTCGAAGACAACGGCATCGGCATGAGCCGCGAAGACGCGATCACCCACTTGGGCACCATCGCCAAATCCGGTACCGCCGATTTCATGAAGCACCTGACGGGCGACCAGAAGAAAGACTCGCACCTGATCGGTCAGTTCGGTGTTGGCTTCTACTCGGCCTTCATCGTCGCCGACAAAGTCGATGTGTACAGCCGTCGTGCGGGCAGCGATGCCAGCGAAGGCGTGCACTGGTCGTCCAAAGGTGAGGGCGATTTCGAAGTCGCGACCATCGACAAGGCCGAGCGCGGTACCCGTATCGTCCTGCACCTGAAATCCGGTGAAGACGAGTTCGCCGATGGCTGGCGCCTGCGTAACATCATCAAGAAGTATTCCGACCACATCGCCTTGCCGATCGAGTTGCCCAAAGAAGTGGCAGCTGTCGAGGGTGAAGAGAAGCCTGCCGTTGAATGGGAAACCGTCAACCGCGCCAGCGCCTTGTGGACCCGTCCGCGTACCGAAATCAAGGACGAGGAATACCAGGAGTTCTACAAGCACATCGCCCACGACTTCGAAAACCCGCTGAGCTGGAGCCACAACAAGGTCGAAGGCAAGCTGGAATACAGCTCGCTGCTGTACGTGCCGGCCCGTGCTCCATTCGACCTGTACCAGCGTGAAGCGCCGAAAGGCCTGAAGCTTTACGTGCAGCGCGTGTTCGTCATGGATCAGGCCGAGTCCTTCCTGCCGCTGTACCTGCGCTTCATCAAGGGCGTGGTCGACTCCAACGACCTGTCGCTGAACGTGTCGCGGGAAATCCTGCAGAAAGACCCGATCATCGACTCCATGAAGTCGGCACTGACCAAGCGCGTGCTGGACATGCTGGAAAAGCTGGCGAAGAACGATCCAGAGCAATACAAGGGCTTCTGGAAAAACTTCGGCCAGGTCATGAAAGAAGGCCCGGCAGAAGACTTCGCCAACAAAGAGAAAATCGCTGGATTGCTGCGTTTTGCCTCCACCAATGGTGATGACGGCGAACAGGTTGTCGGCCTGACTGAGTACCTGGCACGCGCCAAGGAAGGCCAGGACAAGATCTACTACCTGACCGGCGAAACCTACGCGCAAGTCAAGAACAGCCCGCACCTGGAAGTCTTCCGCAAGAAAGGCATCGAAGTGCTGCTGCTGACCGATCGTATCGACGAGTGGCTGATGAGCTACCTCAGCGATTTCGACGGCAAGGGCTTTGTCGACGTGGCACGCGGTGACCTGGACCTCGGCAACCTGGACTCGGAAGAGGACAAGAAAGCCGCTGAAGAAGTCGCCAAGTCCAAAGAAGGGCTGGTTGAGCGTCTGAAGACTGCACTGGGCGAATCCGTTGCTGAAGTACGGGTATCCCATCGCCTGACCGATTCCCCGGCGATCCTGGCCATCGGCGAGCAGGACCTGGGCCTGCAGATGCGTCAGATCCTTGAAGCCAGCGGGCAGAAGGTTCCGGATTCGAAGCCGATCTTCGAATTCAACCCGGCTCACCCACTGATCGAGAAGCTCGACAGCGAGCAGAGCGACGAGCGCTTCGGCGATCTGTCGCACATCCTCTTCGATCAAGCGGCCCTGGCGGCCGGCGACAGCTTGAAAGACCCGGCGGCCTATGTGCGCCGTCTGAACAAGCTGCTGGTTGAGCTGTCGGCTTAACGGCGTTGTAGAAAAACCCGCTTCGGCGGGTTTTTTCATTCTGGTGTTTAAATAATCAGGAGTCAGATATGAGCCAAATCACTGTACGTTCTGTTGCTTATCAGATTGACGGCCAGCCGTACGAAAGCCGCCTGGCCTTCGACGCTGATCACAAGGGCCCGCGTCCGGGTTTGTTGATGGCGCCGAACTGGATGGGCGTGGGTGCCGGTGCCGAGGAAATCGCCAAATCGGTGGCGGCCAAGGGCTATGTGGTGCTGATCGCGGACCTCTACGGCCAATCGGTGCGCCCGCAGAACAATGATGAGGCAGGCGCGGCAATGATGCCGCTCAAGAATGACCGGCCGTTGCTGCGCAAGCGTATGCAAGTGGCGTTCGAACAGTTGCAAAGCCAGGGTGAGGCCGCTGTCGATACGTCGAAACTGGCCACGTTCGGTTTCTGTTTCGGTGGCTGCTGCGCGCTGGAGTTTGCCCGTACGGGTGCGCCGGTGAAAGCGGCTGTCTCGTTCCACGGCACGCTGGATACACCGAATCCGGCCGATGCGAAAAACATCAAGGGCAAGGTGCTGGTACTGCATGGCGCTTCCGATCCATTGGTGCCTAAAGAACAGCTGCCCGCGTTTGAAGATGAAATGAACGCGGCTGGCGTGGATTGGCAACTGCTGAGTTACGGCGGTGCGTTCCATTCGTTCACCGATCCGCATGCGAACGTGCCGGGCATGATGATGTACGACGCGAAGGTCGCCGCACGCGCGTTCACTTCGATGCACAACTTGCTGGATGAAGTGTTCAAGGGCTGATTGCGGTAGTTTTGCTTCACCTGGTTGGTGTTAGTGCCGGCCTCTTCGCGAGCAAGCCCGCTCCCACATTAGAATGCGGTCAACTGTGGGAGCGGGCTTGCTCGCGAAGGCGGTGTAACTGCTAAAAAGAATTTAAGGCAGTTCAATCCTCTCAACTTCCCCCGGCACCGTTGGCCAATCCCCGGCCGCCCAGCGCCGCCGCGCTTCATCGATAGCCGCCGGGTCGCTCGCCACGAAATTCCAGTTGATCCGCCGTGGCCCGTCCAGCGGCGCGCCACCGAACACCACCGCATGACAGTCGCTCTCGGCGAACAATGTCATCTCTTCCCCGGGCGGCAACACCACCAGCGAATGCGGCTCTATCGATTCGCCATCCAATTGCACTTCACCGCTCAACACATACAGCGCGCGCTCTTCATGCTCGGTGGGAATCAGCAAGGTCGTCGCCGTTTGCAGGTGCAGTTCGGCATACAGCGTAGGGGAAAGCACCGGCACTGGCGATTCCAGGCAAAAGCCCGAGCCTGCGATCATGCGGATCTTCACCCCAAGGTTCTCGCTGACTGGCAAGGTGCTAGCCGGGTGATGACTGTAGTGTCCCGGGCCCTGCTCCCGGTCTTTTGGCGACGCCAGCCAGATCTGCAGGCCGTGCATCGTAAAGCCGCTTTCTTTCAGTGCCTGGGGTGTGCGCTCGACATGGGCGATCGCGCTGCCGGCGGTCATCCAGCTGACATCGCCGGCGCTCACCACCTGATCCGAGCCAAGGCTGTCCTTGTGCTGCAGCTGGCCTTCAAAGAGGTAGGTGAGGGTGGACAGGCCGATGTGCGGATGCTGGCGGATGTTCATGCCTTCTCCCGCGGCATAGCGGGTTTGCAGCATGTGGTCGAAAAACACGAAGGGCCCGACATTGCGGCATTTGGCTGACGGCAAAGGGCGAAGAATCGGTTGGCCTTCGACATCTTCGGCGCGGGGGCGGATCACGAGCGGAGTGTTCATGGTGCGTTCCAGGCTGAGCGGGTGATGCGGTCGAGCATAACCCGCTTGCGCAGCCGTTGCCGCTATTGGCTGAACGCGCCTTCGGACAGATGGGTTTCGATGCTGACTTCACTGCTGGTCATCAGCTTGTGTACCGGGCAGCGGTCGGCCACGCGGTGCAGCTCTTCGCGCTGGGCGTCGGTGAGTACACCCTTGAGGGTCAGTTTCACATGCAGGGCATATTTGCCTTTCTGCTCTTCACTGTTGTCGCGTTTGACCTCGACGCCAACCCCCGTCAGCGGAATGTCCTTTTTCTTCGCATACATCTTCAAGGTCAGGGCCTTGCATGCGCCCAGTGCGGCATCGAAGTAATCGTGTGGCTCCGGGGCCGAGCCTTCGCCGCCGGCGGATAGCGGGGCATCGGCAAAGAGTTCGTGGTCATCGATCTGTACGGTATGGCGCAAACCTTCGGCGGAGACGGTGTTGACGGTGACAGTCATGGGAACCTCGCAAGCGACGGGAAAGGTCATTCGATCAAAAAAGGCGTTGAAGGTATAGAGCCTTGCTCCGATGGTGCGTTCCAAGAAAAAGCCCCGCAATCGCGAGGCTTTTTCATGTCGGTGGGCTCAGCTGCCTTTAACCGGCTTGCCGTTGACCGTGCCGTCCAGGAGCATGATGTTGTACTCCTTGCCGTCGGTCTCGACCTGTTGCAGGCGGACCAGCAGGTAATCCCAATCCTTGGCGAACCACAGGACGGTGATGCGCTTGCTTTGTGTCGGGTCGCGCACGCGCTCGACCTTGATCGCATCGATCTGGCCAGCCTTGGTGTCGACTTTTTCCGCACCCAGCACGCGGAAGTCATAGGTATCGACTTCGCCATCATCGACCACCTGATAGCTCATGCTTTTCTTGCCGGCGGCCACGTCATGCTGCAGCGCCAGCTGGTAGGTGGATTTGTCGAGCATGCCGCGGTTCAGCGGGATATTGACCGCGTCACCACGATCGGTACCGGTAACCTTCTTGGCGGTCCAGTCGAAGTCCAGGTCGGCCTTCTTGGCTTTGCCCAGGCCTCCGCGTTCGAAATGGTAGGACTGTGGCAGCAAGGTGTCCTTGTCGACGGTCAGGGTGCTTTCTTCGGACAGGCTGGCGATCATCATCGACGCCTTGAAGTTGAGCTTCCAGACGCCATTGGCTTGCTTGGTCAGGCTGCGTTCAGCCGTGCCGCTCATGGGCAACTGTTTCCAGTCGGCGGTGTAGCTGGCGGAGAAGGGTTGAAGGTCTGCGGCCTGTGCGAAGGGCAAGGCGAGCAGAGCACAAGCGAAGAGCAGGGCGCGACGCATAAAATCTCCTAGGTTCGAATCAAGTGGCCGCTGGGCGCAAGCAACTGTCCATCCAGTAAAGCACCTTGTTCACTGAGCGATAGCCGGCCTTCGGCAAACCAGCGTACGGCCATGGGGTAGATCAGGTGTTCCTGTACATGGACTCGCTGCGCCAGGCTCTGCGGCGAGTCGTGCAACTCTACCGGTATTACTGCTTGTACGACCAGTGGTCCGCCATCGAGTTCCTCGGTGACGAAGTGCACGGAGCAGCCGTGTTCGGCGTCCCCGGCCTCCAGCGCGCGCTGATGAGTGTGTAACCCTTTGTATTTGGGCAACAGCGAGGGATGGATATTGAGCAGGCGACCGGCGTAATGGCGTACGAAATCAGCGCTGAGAATGCGCATGAATCCGGCCAGCACCACGAGTTTGGGATTGAAGGCGTCGATCAGTTCGATCAGCGCGGCGTCGAAGGCCTCGCGGCCTTCGAAAGCCTTGTGATCCAGGGTGCGGGTTTCGATACCCGCGTCCCTGGCACGTTGCAGGCCGTAGGCGTCGGCGCGGTTGGAGATCACCGCAGCGACGCGGACCGGGCTGTCGCCGGTCTGCGTGCTGTCGATCAAGGCCTGCAAGTTACTGCCGGTGCCGGAGAGCAGCACCACGACATCACAGGTCTGGGACATCAGTGAGCCTTGAGGTTCTTCAGTTCAACCTGGGCCGCGCCTTCGGCAGCGGTGGCGATCTGACCGATGACCCAAGGCTGCTCGCCCGCTTCACGCAGTACGTTCAGCGCGGTTTCCACGTGCTCTTGAGCCACGCAGATAACCATGCCCACGCCGCAGTTCAGCACGCGGTGCATTTCGTTTTCGTCGACGTTGCCTTTTTCCTGCAGCCAGTCGAACACCGCAGGGCGAGTCCAGCTTGCCACGTCAACCACCGCTTGTGCGCCTTTTGGCAGGACGCGCGGGATGTTGTCAAGCAGGCCGCCACCGGTGATGTGGGCCATGGCCTTGACCGCGCCTGTTTCCTTGATCAGCTTGAGCAGCGGCTTCACGTAGATACGGGTCGGGGCCATCAGCAGGTCGGTCAGCGGCTTGCCGTCGAGTTGGGTGTTCTCGATGTCGGCACCGGATACTTCGATGATCTTGCGGATCAGCGAGTAGCCGTTGGAGTGCGGGCCGGAAGACGGCAGGGCGAGCAGGGCATCGCCAGCAGCGACCTTGGAGCCGTCGATGATCTCGGCTTTTTCCACGACGCCAACGCAGAAGCCGGCCAGGTCGTAGTCTTCGCCTTCGTACATGCCAGGCATTTCTGCGGTTTCGCCGCCCACCAGGGAGCAACCGGACAGTTCGCAACCAGCGCCGATGCCAGTCACGACCTGGGTCGCGGTTTCGACGTTGAGCTTGCCGGTGGCGTAGTAGTCGAGGAAGAACAGCGGCTCTGCGCCGCACACCACCAGGTCGTTGACGCACATGGCAACCAGGTCGATGCCGATGCTGTCGTGCTTGTTCAGGTTCAAGGCCAGGCGCAGCTTGGTGCCGACGCCGTCAGTACCGGAAACCAGCACGGGCTGCTTGTAGCCGGCCGGGATTTCGCAGAGGGCGCCAAAACCGCCCAGGCCGCCCATGACTTCCGGGCGCGCAGTGCGCTTGGCGACGCTCTTGATGCGTTCGACCAATGCTTCACCGGCGTCGATGTCTACACCGGCGTCCTTGTAGCTCAGGGAGGGTTGCTTGCTCATGATCCAGGCCTTTAGGGGGGATTTCTGGGTAACGACCGAGTCCAGCGGGACCGCCGACATCGACGAAGGTGATTGCCTCACGCGATATTCGAGGGTGCCCGGCTGTTGCCGGTCTGCGAAGGCGCGCGATTTTATCAGGCTTGAAGGGCAGCGGCCATCCTCACGCCGACGGCAGGGGGCATATCGGCCGAAAAAAACTGCCATTAGTTGGTGTGGATGACATCCTGCTCGCCTGTACGGGGTGTCGTCATTAACCGTCTATCGTTAGCACAGTGCGAAAACTTACCCAGGGCGTGTGAATGTTTTGCGTTCGGCAATGGTCACAGCCTTGCCCGATCGTCTTCATGCGGTCTGTTCCAGCCGCCTTTGTCTTCAGGAATATTCCATGGGTTTTTGTAAATTCTTGTTTGTGGGCTGTTTGTCACTGGTTAGCCTGACCAGCCTGGTAGGCCATGCTGAAACCGTCAAAGGCCTCTATCAAGTGCGCGAACCGGTCAACGGCCAGTCGCCAGAGGAGCGTGAGCAAGCCACGCAGCGAGCGCTCGATACACTGGTCTTGCGCCTGACCGGCGATCCCAAGGCGCCGCAGAATCCCGGGTTGGCGGCGATTCGCAAAGACCCGCAGCAAATCATCAGCCAATACGGCTTTGAGGCAGGCCCGCCGGAAGTGTTGAAAGTCGATTTCGACCCGGGCACCACCGATCAGGCCCTGCGTCGGGCCGGGTTGGCGATGTGGGGCGCCAATCGGCCGTCGATACTGGGCTGGTGGTTGAACGATTACACCGAGGGTTCGAGCCTGGTGGGCGATGGTCAGGCCGGTGCGACACCCCTGCGTCGCGCCGCGCAGCACCGTGGTTTACCCCTGCGTCTGCCGCTGGCGGACTTGAACGAACAAATCGTCGGCACCGGGCCGAATCTGGAAAGTGCCGATCCGTCGGCACTGCGCAGCGCGTCACAGCGTTACAATGCCGACGCCTTGCTGGCGGTCCATGCCCGTGAAGAGGGCGGCCAATGGCAAGCCAAGTGGCAATTGTGGCTGGGCGACCAGAAAGAGGCCGGCAGCGCCCAAGGCGCCGATCAAGCCGCTTTGGCGGACGCGGTGATGCTGGCGGTCAACCAGCGGCTGGCGCCTCGATTTGTCGCCAAGCCTGGGGCCTCGGCCGCGCAGTTGCTGGAAGTCCAAGGCATGAATCTGGAGCGGTATGCGACCCTGGGGCGCCTGTTGGAGCCTTTCGGCGGTCGTCCGCAAAGTGTCGACGGCGACCGGATTCTTTATCGGGTCAATGGCAGTACCGATCAACTGCGAGCGCAATTATCGCTGGCCAGGTTGCAGGAGGTTGCGGGGGAGCCGGCGCCGGTGCCCGCGGTGCCGGTCCAGCCTGTCGCCGGTGGTTCGGTTCCCGCGGTAGCGCCCGCACCGGCACCGACGCCGCAATTGCGTTTCCGCTGGTAGGATTTTCTTTCTTTATATAGAAGCAATGGAGTGGTTCATGGCCGATACGCGGCGTTGGTTCTGGTTGGGTGGAGTGCTCTTGCTCTGCGCGTTTGTCTGGCTGTTGCACCCGATCCTCACGCCGTTCCTGGTGGCGTTGTTGTTGGCCTATCTGTTTGATCCCCTGGTGGATCGGCTGGAAAACGCCGGACTGTCCCGGACCTGGGGCGTGATTGCGGTATTTGCGTTGTTCACCCTGATCTTCACCACGCTGTTGCTGGTGTTGGTGCCGATGCTCGCCAAGCAGTTGTTTCGCTTGTATGAACTGGCGCCGCAGATGCTCGATTGGCTGCAGCACACTGCATTGCCCTGGGCGCAATCGAAGTTTGGCCTGTCGGAGGGCTTCTGGAAGTTCGACAAACTCAAGGCCGCGATCAGCGAGCACATGGGGCAGACGACCGACATCGTTGGCGTGGTGTTGAGCCAGGCGACGGCATCTGGTTTGGCGTTGATCGGCTGGCTGGCGAACCTGGTGTTGATTCCGGTGGTGAGTTTCTACTTGCTGCGGGACTGGGACCTGATGATGGCCAAGATCCGCAGCCTGCTGCCGCGCGATCGCGAAGAGCGCGCAGTGGCGCTGGCCGCGGAGTGCCATGAAGTGCTTGGTGCCTTCGTCCGCGGGCAATTGCTGGTGATGGTCGCGTTGGGTGTGATCTACGCCGCGGGTCTAATGCTGGTGGGCCTGGAGTTGGGCTTGTTGATCGGGATGATTGCCGGTCTGGCGGCGATTGTGCCGTACATGGGCTTTATCATTGGCATTGGTGCGGCGCTGATTGCCGGGCTGTTCCAGTTTGGCGGCGATCTGTACCCCATGATGGGTATTGTCGCGGTGTTCATGGTCGGTCAGGCGCTCGAGGGCATGGTGCTCACGCCCTTGTTGGTGGGGGACCGCATCGGCCTGCACCCGGTGGCAGTGATCTTCGCCATTCTGGCCGGGGGCGAACTGTTTGGTTTCACCGGTGTGTTGCTGGCGCTGCCCGTGGCGGCGGTGATCATGGTGCTGTTGCGCCATGTGCATGATTTATATAAGGATTCTGGTATGTACAGTGGTGTGGACGAGCCAGAGCTGTAGAGGGGGGCGCGGGCAGCCCGGATTGACGCCCGGTGGCTGCCCATGGCGCCAGAGAATCTGTCATAAAACCGGTGCGCTAACGCAAACCTTTGATTTTGCTTGTGGTCTGTCGCATTGTGCGGTCGGCTTCACGGGTATAAACTTCGCAAACTTTACACAGAGGCCACTAACGGTTCCTTTGGAACTGTTCAGTCAGCATGAAACCGATTCAGCTGCCCCTAGGTGTGCGTCTGCGTGACGACGCCACCTTCATCAACTACTACCCAGGCGCCAATGCCGCTGCACTCGGCTATGTCGAGCGGCTGTGCGAAGCCGACGCCGGCTGGACCGAAAGCCTGATCTACCTGTGGGGCAAGCATGGGGTAGGGCGTACGCATCTGTTGCAGGCCGCGTGCCTGCGCTTCGAACAGATGGGTGAGCCAGCGGTGTACCTGCCGCTGGCCGAGTTGATGGATCGCGGCATCGAGATTCTCGACAACCTCGAGCAATACGAGCTGGTCTGCCTGGATGACTTGCAGGCGGTGGCGGGCAAGGCTGACTGGGAAGAAGCGTTGTTCCACCTGTTCAACCGCCTGCGTGACAGTGGTCGGCGCCTGTTGATTGCCGCGTCGACTTCGCCACGCGAGCTGCCGGTAAAGCTGGCGGACCTCAAGTCGCGCCTGACCCTGGCGCTGATATTCCAGATGCGCCCACTCTCCGACGAAGACAAGTTGCGCGCCCTGCAACTGCGTGCGTCGCGTCGCGGCCTGCACCTGACCGACGAAGTCGGGCATTTTATCCTGACTCGCGGTACTCGTAGCATGAGTGCGCTGTTCGAACTGCTTGAGCAGCTCGACCAGGCCTCTCTTCAAGCGCAGCGCAAGCTGACCATCCCGTTCCTGAAAGAAACCCTGGGCTGGTAGCCAGGTCCCGTAAATTCAAGGCTTGCAGCGAATTTCGACAGATTCAAGGCGTCAGAAAATCCGCTTTCCTGATGGGGGCAGGCTGCGCAAGTGTCTGGAATGGGCTTTAGCGCTTAGATGTAATCGGGAAACCAAGAAGTCACAAAAAGTTCGATTGAATTTGCAAATGAGGATGATAGAAGGCATAGTCTCGGCTCTTGAAAACCATTCAGCCACGGTCGTGCCCATGCTAAATCGCTTTGCACCCCTCGTGCCCCTCGCACTCGTTACCCTGTTGTTCGGTTGCGCTGCCCACACGCCAGTGTCCGAGCAAGCGCAACAACAGCAGGTTCAACATTCCGGTTCCGCCCAGTCTTCCGCTCTCTATAAGCAAGCGTTTGAACTCGAAGAAGCGGCTACTGAAAAAGAACTGGCCAGCTTCGCCGATGGTAAGTCGTACCAGCTTCCGGTTCTGGCCGACAGCATCCTCGAACGCGGCATGTCCCTGATCGGTACCCGTTACCGTTTCGGCGGTACCTCCGAAGCCGGTTTCGATTGCAGCGGTTTTATCGGTTATCTGTTCCGTGAAGAAGCGGGCATGAACCTGCCACGCTCCACTCGCGAAATGATCAACGTTGACGCGCCGCTGGTATCGCGCAGTAAACTTGAGCCAGGTGACCTGCTGTTCTTCGCCACCAACGGTCGTCGCGGTCGCGTCAGTCATGCCGGGATCTACCTGGGTGACAATCAGTTCATTCACTCCAGCAGCCGCAAAAGCGGTGGTGTGCGCATCGACAACCTCGGTGATAGCTACTGGAGCAAGACCTTCATCGAAGCCAAGCGAGCACTCGCCATGGCTCCTGCAGCGGCGCCAATCGTCACTGCCCGCAAGTAAGCGCACATTTCGTAAGGCGAACTTAAAGTCTTACTTGAAGTTTGCCTGATAAGCGCTAAAATTCTGATTCATGAATGATGGCAAACCGCCTGCGTGATCCGCAGGCGGTTTTCTTTTCTGCGCTCCCGCAGAAATTAGCCGCAGCCTGATCAGGATGCTCTGCTTATGACGATGTCGGCCCGCCTCGCAATCATGTTGTTCGCAGCGCTGCTCAGTGCCTGTGCAAGCCGTACACCGCCGCCTGCGCCGGTGGTTCGCGCGCCCATCGTGTTCAATTCCTCCCAGGACTTTTCGCCTGAAGCGCAAGACGTGCTGTTTCGCGCGTTGGGGCTGGTCGGCACGCCTTATCGCTGGGGCGGTAACACGCCGGACTCCGGATTTGATTGCAGTGGCCTGATTGGCTACGTCTACCGTGACATGGCCGGTATTTCCCTGCCCCGTACCACCCGCGAAATGATCTCCATGCAAGCGGCCAATGTCGGCAAGGAAGGCCTGCAAACCGGTGACCTGATTTTCTTCGCCACCAACGGTGGTTCCCAGGTCAGCCATGCCGGCATCTACGTTGGCGAGGGCCGTTTCGTGCATGCGCCGGCTACCGGTGGCACGGTCAAGCTCGACAGCTTGTCCAAGGCTTATTGGCAAAGAGCCTACCTGAGTGCCAAGCGCGTCCTGCAACCCGAGCATTTGGCGCGCAACCCGTAACCGCCAGAGGGTGTTGTCATGACTGCCCGCACGCTCAATCTCGACGATTCGCTCTATCAGTACCTGCTCGACGTCTCCCTGCGCGAAACCCCGCTGCTCAAGCGCTTGCGCGATGAAACCCAGGCGCTGCCCATGGCGCGCTGGCAGGTGGCGCCGGAACAGGGGCAGTTTCTCGCGTTGCTGGTGAAGCTCACCGGTGCGAGGCGTGTGCTGGAAGTCGGCACCTTCACCGGTTACAGCGCCCTGTGCATGGCAGCGGCATTGCCGACTGACGGTTCGCTGATTTGCTGTGACATTCCCGGGGATTACAACGCCATCGCGCACCGCTATTGGCAGGAGGCCGGCCTGTCCGGGCGAATCGATCTGCGGCTGGCGCCTGCGCTGGAAACCCTGGGCGCGCTGGATCAGCCAGGCCAGTTTGATTTGATTTTCATCGATGCCGACAAGGCCAACTATCCGGCGTACCTGGAGCAGGCGCTTCGTCTGTTGCGCAACGGTGGACTGGCGGTGTTCGATAACACCCTGTGGAGTGGCCGGGTGCTTGAGGACAATCCCGAGAGCGCGGACACCCGCGCCATCCAGGCGCTAAATCGCGCCCTGAAGGATGACGCGCGGGTGGATCTGTCGCTGTTGCCGCTGGGGGATGGGCTTACCCTTTGCCGTAAGCGCTGATCTCTCGCGTTTGTACCCGATCCAAACTGTAGGAGCTGGCTTGCCGGCGATGGCGGTCTGACAGCCGGCCTATGTTTTGTTGACTGTGTACATATCCATTCCTGC
>NZ_APIO01000090.1:0-76094 GCF_000408945.1 Pseudomonas sp. G5(2012) | reverse complement strand
TGCGATCTTTTGATTTTTAAGATCAAAAGATCGCAGCCTGCGGCAGCTCCTACAGGGGATTTTCAGCGCGTAAAAAAAGGCCTGCAAATGCAGGCCCTTTTTATTTTTCGAATCGTCCTACGGCTTGTGCGCCCGGGCCAGGAATTCGTGGGACTGCATTTCGAGCAAGCGACTCAGGGTTCGCTGGAACTCAAAGTTCAGGCGACCACCGGTGTAGAGGTCCTTGAGTTCGACTTCGGCAGAAATGATCAGCTTGACGTTGCGATCGTAGAATTCGTCGACCATGTTGATGAACCGTCGGGCGATGTCGTCGGTCGTGACGCTCATCTGCTCGACACCGCTGAGCAACACGGCGTGGAAGATCTTGCCCAGTTCGATGTAGTCGTTCTGGCTGCGCGGGCCGTCGCAGAGTTCGCGGAAGTCGAACCACGCCACGTCGTCACAGGTGCGAAGGGCACGAATTTCGCGGTTCTCGATCATCAGCACGTCGTTTTCGATCGCTGCGGTGCATTCCGGCGTCAGCGCGCGGAAGCTCTTGCGCAGGCTTTCGTGGGAGGCTTCGTCGAGCGGGAAGTGGAACAGCTCCGCTTGTTCGAGGTGACGCAGGCGATAGTCGACGCCGCTGTCGACGTTGACGATCTCGGTGTTTTGCTTGATCAGCGCGATGGCCGGCAGGAAGCGCGCGCGTTGCAGCCCGTCCTTGTACAGGCCGTCCGGCACGATGTTCGACGTCGCGACCAGGGTGACACCGTTCTTGAACAGTTCTTCCATCAAGGTGCCGAGGATCATGGCGTCGGTGATGTCGGAGACGAAGAATTCATCGAAGCAGATCACCCGGGCTTCGGTGGCGAAGCGCTTGGCAATGATGGTCAGCGGGTTTTTCTCGCCGCCCAGGGTCTTCATCTCTTCGTGCACGCGCTTCATGAAGCGGTGGAAGTGAGTCCGGGACTTTTCCTTGAACGGCAGCGCTTCGAAGAAGGTGTCGACCAGGTAAGTCTTGCCGCGACCCACGCCGCCCCAGAAGTACAGGCCCTTGACTGGCGCCTGATCCTTCTTGCCAAACAGTTTGCCCAGCAGGCCCGGCTTGTTCTGCTCGGCCGCGACCAGATCGTCGTACAGGCGCTGCAGATGACGCACGGCAGTTTCCTGCGCGGCATCATGGAAGAATTCCGGGCGTTTCAGATCAGCTTGATATCGTTCTAGGGGCGTCATAATTCGTTAGCAAGGCAACAAAAACGGGCCGTCACTGTAGCGATGGCCCGTGGGAATGGCAATCAGCCCTTGGTCGGGCCGAGCCGTTGATTATTCCTGGACTGGCGTCAGGGCGATCCGCAAAGCCTCGATCGCCGCATCACGCGCGCCGCTGTCAGCGAACGCCGGGCTGTCACCCACGCACTGATCTTCAAGCCAGACGCTGAAGCCCAGGGCTTCGCTGCGCACGTCCAATGGCTGGCCCGACTGCAGCTGCTTGGTCACCTGCCCGGCGGTTTTACCGTCGGCGAAGTTGCGCGACAGCAACAGTTGCTCGCCATCGGCCGCCAGCAAACGGAAGCGGAAACTGCCGTCATCTTCACGGAAGCTGACAAAACGCGCAGCCTTCGCGGCTTTCTTCTTGGTGGTCGTTGCCACTTGAGCCTGGGCAACGAACGAACGCAGGCCTACCGCTTCGCGCAATTCGTTGAGGAAAGGAGTCGCGACTGTCCGCGCCTTTTTCGCCCCGTGCTGCAGGATGTCTTCAAGATCCGCCGGGCGCTCGATCAGTTGGTTGTAACGCTCGCGGGACTCGCCCAGCTCGCTGTCCAGCAGTTGGAACAGGCGGTTCTTCGCCTCGCCCCAACCCAGCCCCTGCAGCAGGTCGCTGCGGAATTCGTCAGCTTGCGCGGGGGTGGCGAACGCCTGGAACAAGGTGAACAGGTGCGAATTGTCCGGATCTTTTGCCTCACCCGGTGCACGGGAGTCGGTGACGATACGGGAAATCGCATCCTTCATTTCTTTGGCGCTACTGAACAACGGAATGGTGTTGTCGTAGCTCTTGGACATCTTGCGGCCGTCCAGGCCCGGCAGCGTGGCCACGCTTTCCTCGATCAACGCCTCGGGCATGGTGAAGAATTCCTTGCCCTGGCCGAACAGGTGGTTGAAGCGCTGGCCGATGTCCCGGGCCATTTCCACGTGCTGGATCTGGTCGCGACCGACCGGCACCTTGTGCGCGTTGAACATCAGGATGTCCGCGGCCATCAGCACCGGGTAGCTGTACAGGCCCATGGTGATGCCGGCGTCCGGGTCTTCACCGGTCTCGATGTTCTTGTCCACCGAGGCCTTGTAGGCATGGGCGCGATTGAGCAGGCCCTTGGCGGCGACGCAGGTCAGCAGCCAGGTCAGCTCGGGGATTTCCGGAATGTCGGACTGACGGTAGAAGGTCACGCGGTCCACATCCAGGCCACCGGCCAGCCAGGTCGCGGCGATCTCCAGGCGCGAGCGCTGGATGCGCAGCGGGTCATCGCACTTGATCAGGGCGTGGTAGTCGGCCAGGAAATAGAACGAATCGGCATTGCTGTCACGGCTGGCAAGGATCGCCGGGCGGATGGCGCCTGCGTAGTTGCCCAGGTGCGGCGTGCCGGTGGTGGTGATGCCGGTGAGGATACGGGTACGAGTCGTCATGGGTAATCGCTTGTCAGACTGCAATCAATTCGAGAGACGCGGCAGGATCAGATCCTTGAGATCGGTCAGCTTGCCATGAAAAAAGTGTCCGCATTCTGCCACTTTCAGCAGCTCATGGGGACGTTCGAGCTTGTCGGACCATTGGTAAACCAGCTGCGGATCGATCACTTCGTCGGTTTCGGGCTGGATCAACGTCAATTCGCCCTGCTGCGGCAGTTGATCCTCAGCGCCCAGACGCATGACCGCCGGTGCGACCATGAACAGATGCTTGAGCTTCTCGCCCTTGGCCTCGAGGCGCCCGCCGAGACTTGCCGCAACAAAACCACCGAAGGAAAAACCGAACAGGGTCAGCGGCAATTCCGGGTGTCGGGCCCGAAACCATTCGGCGACCGCCTGGGCATCGTCGACTTCGCCGGTGCCCATGTCGTGGGTGCCTTCGCTGGCACCGACGCCGCGATAGTTGAAGCGCAGGGTGACCAGTCCAGCGTCGCGCGCAGTGCGCTGCAACGTCGAGACCACTTTGTTGAGCATGGTGCCACCTTGCACCGGGTTCGGATGACAGATGAGCGCCAGGCCACGCGACTGCTCGTTGTCCAGGTACAGTGCTTCCAGTTGGCCGACAGGGCCATCAATCACTACAGGTGTTTCGCGCATAAGCAAGGAAGGAACTCCGTGACCTCGAATCGGGTCGACTCGTCTAGCAAATTGTCTGTGGCTGTCTATTGCGAGTGAATCGCGGTATACAGCGCAGGTTCGAGCCGTTAACGTAAAGCAAAGCCGTTTATAGAGGAAGGACTCGTGGAACACTCGCTCTTAGTTTGGTTGTTACCGACTCTTGCCCTGGTTGTGGGTGTCGCCATTGGGTTTCTGATCGCTCGCCTTGCGCCGAATGCCGCGCCTAGCAGCACGCAACGTCAGCTGGACGATATTCAGGAACGTTTCGACAATTATCAGAACGAAGTGGTGACCCACTTCAACAGCACCGCGACACTGGTCAAGAAACTGACTCAAAGCTATCAGGAAGTGCAGGATCACCTCGCCGAGGGTGCCAACCGCCTGGCCCTGGACGAACAGACTCGTCAACGCCTGCTGGCTTCCCTGCACGCCGATGCAACGCAGGCTCCACGGGAACGCCTGACGCCGCCGCGCAATCAGGAACCACCGCGCGACTACGCACCGAAAGCCCCGAACGCGCCGGGCATGCTCGATGAGCATTACGGCCTGAAGAAGTAATCAGGTTTCAGGTGTGAAAAAGCCCTCGGACATGTGAATGTTCGAGGGCTTTTTGTTTCTGAATGCCTCTTTGCCTGTGCCGGCCCCTTCGCGAGCAGGCTCGCTCCCACAGAAAAATACGCTTCAACTGTGGGAGCGAGCCTGCTCGCGATGGGGCCCGTTGTGGCAACACAAAAAAAAACCGCCCGGTCTGTTGAAGATCGGGCGGTTTTTTATACCTGGAGTTCAGTCAGGCGATGCTGCCTTATTGCTGAGCACCGTACTGCTGGCCTGGAATCGCCTTCAGGTTGACCTCTACCCGGCGGTTCTGCGCCCGACCATTGGCATCGGCGTTGCTGGCGACCGGGTTATCCGGGCCGGCGCCGCGGGCGCTCAGGTTGGTGCCGCTCACGCCTTGCGAGGTCAGGTAGGTCGCCACGCTCTGGGCACGACGCTGGGACAGGTCCATGTTGTGCTGGCGACTGCCGGTGCTGTCGGTGTAACCGACGATTTCGATCTGGTTCTGGTTGAACTCTTTCAGCGAGCCGGCCAGATTGTTCAGCGGCTGGTAGAAGCTCGAAGCGATGTTCGCCGAATCGGTGGCGAACGTGATATTGCCCGGCATGATCAGCTTGATCTGATCACCCTCACGCTGCACTTCGACACCGGTGTTGGCCATGCTCGCCCGCAATTTTTTCTCCTGCTGGTCGGCGTAGTAGCCGTAACCGGCAGCGGAAGCGCCCACTACGGCTGCACCGATCAGCGCGCCTTTGCCACGGTTGTCGTGGTTGATGGCAGCACCGGCCACTGCACCTGCCAGAGCCCCGAGGCCACCGTACTTGGCGGTTTTGCTCATGCCCGTGGAGCCGCTATCGGCCTGGCCCTGGTTGTCGTAGGGGTTGGGCGATGCGCAACCGGCCAACAAAGCCACGGCAGTAGCGACAATAATCAAACGAGGCGTGGTGAACATGTAGAGCTCCTACTTTTTTGCATTCTGTGGTGCAACGGTTTCAAGCATCGAACCATTGCCGGCGTTGGATCATTTCCCGAGGTAAAAATTCCACTCGTTACAAATCAGGCGCGAACAAAAGGGTTCTCGCGCATTTCATCACCCAAGCGCGTATCCGGACCATGTCCGGCCACGACCGTCGCCTCTTCGTCGAGGGTATACAAGCGCTGCTTGATCGAACGCACGATGGTCGCCTGATCGCCGCCCCATAGATCCGTGCGCCCTACCCCGCGCCGGAACAAGGTATCCCCGGCGATCAGCAGCTTCGCGTCGGCGAACCAGAAGCTCATGGAGCCTGGGGTGTGACCCGGTGTGTGCAAAGCCACACCACAACCACACGCCAACTCTTCATCGTCTGCCAGCCAGCGGTCCGGTGACGGTACCGGCGTGTAGGGCACGCCGAACATCTGGCATTGCATCTCCAGGTTGTCCCAAAGAAATTGATCTTCCTTGTGCAGATGCAGGGTGGCGCCGGTTTTTTCCTTCAACTGGCCAGAGGCCAGGAAGTGATCGAGGTGCGCGTGGGTGTGAATGATACTGACCACCTTCAAGCCCAAAGCATCGAGCCGCGCGAGGATCAGTTCGTGATTGCCGCCCGGGTCGACCACGATGGCTTTTTTCGTGATCGGGTCGCCGATGATCGTGCAGTTGCACTGCAACGGGCCGACAGGGAAGGTTTCGCGGATCAGCGCAGGTTTGGCAGCGTCCATGGGTGTTCCTGGGAAAAATGGATGGCCTATTCTGGCACAGGCATGTCCGATTGCGGGGACGTGAGGAACCCAACGCTACACCAACACCCCCAATTCCTTCGCCCGCGCCACCGCCTGCGTGCGTCGCTCTACCCCCAGCTTGCTGTTGATATGACTGGCATGGGTTTTCACCGTGTGCAGGGAAATGAACAGCTGGTCGCTGATTTCCTGATTCGAGCAGCCTTGGGCGATCAGGCGCAGGACCGCCATTTCCCGGGTGCTGAGTTGTTCTGACGCGGGGATGGGCTCCAGCGTCGGGCGAGAGGTCATGACTGGAAGTTTGTCTGCAAGTTCCTGGGTAACCGGGGTCGGCGCACAGAGTTGAAGCTGCCCACGCAGCCAGTCCGGATGCTCGGCCAATAGCTTTTCAAAGGGTTGCAATACGCCGCCGGCTGCGGCGTCCAATGCCTGGACCAGCGCCTTGCGGGCCTCGGGTTCGCGCCCGCTGGCCAGCAACAGCGAAACTTTTTGCGTCAGCGCCATTGCACTGAGCATCTGCCGACCGGTTTGCTGACCATGTTCGAGCAGCGCGTTCAATCGCCCTTCGGCCAGCATCGGCTGGTTCTGGATGACCTCCAGCAACGCTTGCTGCAGTTCGATGTGCAGCGGCAGTTGCGGATGGAACTCCGGTGGCGCGGCGGGTTGCTCGCCGTTGTAGGTCTGCCCCAAGCGCGCCAGCCAGGCTTGCGCCAGGTCGGTACGCCCCTGGGCCAGCCAGAGTTCGCATTTGACCAGGGTAATCATTGCCAGGTAGTAGATCGGCGGCACGTCCCAGATGTGCATCAGCCGCTCGGCTTCGGCGAGCTCGGCAAAGGCCTTGGCGAACTCACCGCTGTTGCCTTCAAGCCGGGCGATCACGCAATGGCCGATCAGCACGCTGATATCACGACAGGCGCGGGCTTCTCCTAAACCGGCCTGCAAGCGCAGCCGCGCCGCTTGAGGTTGCAGGCGCAAGGCCAACAGAAAGCCCTCATACAACGTCAGTCGGGCACGTACGGCAAAGAGCCGCTGCGCCGGTAGCCCCTGCAAGCGTTGCAGCCCTTGGCGGACTTCATCCAGTGCTCGCAGTATTTCGCCCCGCGCCTGCAATACACGAGCCCGGTCGTAGTGGGCCAGCGCCTCGAACAGCGGATTGCCAACCCGTTGCGCAAGTTCCAGGGAGTCACGGTTCAACGCCCTGGCACGCCACATGTCGCCATCGGCAATCGCCAGGTTGGACAGGGTCGAAAGGCACATCAATCGCTGGCCATAGCGCTTGCACGGAAGACTCTCCAGCGCTTCGGTGCAGTAACGTAGGGTCAGCTCGCGGTTACCGCGCCCGCGCGCGATGATCCCGCTCAGGGCCAGCCATTGCGCCAGCATCGACTTCTGCGCGGTGGCCGACGGCGCTGGCAGGAAGCGGCTCAGGTGGCTGGCCAGTTCCTCGGCAGCGTCCAGCTGGCAGGCCAAGCCCAACGCCCAGCTGTAGAGCACGATCAGGCGAGGCGTGCTGATCAGCAGGCTATCGGGCAAGTCCATTTTCCAGCGCAGCAACATGCCGACGTTCTGTTCAGCCAGCAGTTGTTCTTCGGAAAGGTTTTGCACCAGGTTTGCCGCAACGTCCAGGTGCCCGGCTCGCAACGCTTGCTCGACCGCTTCATCGAGCAAGCCTTGGGCGTTGAACCAGCGACAGGCACGCAGGTGCAGGCTGGCGGCCGGCACCATCGATTGCGCGCCCGGCCGGGTGCGTAGCAGGTCGGAAAACAGATGGTGATAGCGATACCAGTGGCCGTGTTCGTCCAGCGGCACCAGGAACACTTGGTGGGCAGCCAGGAAGCGCAGGATTTCGGCGCTGTCATGGGCGTCGCGAATGGCGTCGCACAGTTCGCTGCAAAAACGCTCCTGGTGGGCGGTGTCGTAGAGGAAGGCTTGTACCTCGGCGGGCAGGCAATCGATCACTTCTTCGAGCAGGTAATCGCGGATCAACCCTTCCCCACCGTGCAGTGCCTGGGGCAATGCCCCCTGATTGCCTGCCTCGGAGGCGGCCAGCAACCAGAAGCGCAACCCGGCAACCCAGCCTTCGCTGCGCTGGATCAGGTTTTCCAGCGCCTCGCCACGCAATGAACTGCTGTGCCGATCGAGCAGGCTCAAGGCTTCATCGTGGGTCAGGCGCAAATCCTGTTCATGCAACTCCAGCAGCTGGCGCGACAGGCGCAACCGCGCCAGGTGCCAGTCCGGACGCTGCCGACTGGTGACCATCACCAGCAAGCCATCAGGAAGGTGGTTGAGGAAAAACTGCAGGCAGCGATCGAGCACCGGCCCCTGGGCCAGGTGATAGTCATCGAGCACCAGCAACAGGGGGCTCGCCGTCGATAGATGCACGGCCAGCTCGTCGAGCAGCCCGTCCAGCCATTCTTCGAAGGCGAACGGCTGATGACGCTGGCGCATCTTCAATAATCCGAGGGACTGCCTGCCCAGTTGCGGAAAAAAATCCTGCAGGCCTTCGAGCAACCGCTCGAGGAACCGGCCCGGGTCGTTGTCACGCGGACTCAGACCCAGCCAGAGACTTTGCCAGTGCGGCGGCAGTGCCTGACAGAACTCCACCGCCAACGAACTCTTGCCGAACCCGGCCGGTGCGCTGACCAGCAGCAACCTGCCACCGAGACCGGCGCTCAGGCGCTCGCACAAGCGTGGACGCAGCACATGGCCGTCCGGCAATGGCGGCCTGAAAAAGCGCCCGTCCAGCGCGGCGACAGCGACGCTTGCAGGACCTGGTGGTGGGGACAGATCAGTCATGGCCGGCTCTTGTTAGTGTTGCGGGTGGCGGCGTTGCAGATGTCCGCAGACTAGCGGTAAACGAGGACGGAATGAAGGTTATTGCTACAAATGGCTACAAAAAGTCTACACACACTGTAGGAGCGAGCCTGCTCCGGGCGGCGTTCCGACGATGGTCGTGAACGATAGCGCGTGAAGTCTGGCACCACGCGGTGCTCTCTGGTTTTTCGCGAGCATGCTCGCTCCTACAGTGAAAACGCAAAAAAAACGCCCCGAACCAGTCGGGGCGTTTTTCCGGAGGATGCGGCCTCAGGTCATTGCACGTTAGCGAACACCATCCTGGCGCAATGCCGCCGGGGTGAAGTCGCTGGTGGTGGCAGTGAAGCCGAAGTCATACGCCGACTTCTCTTCGTTCTTCATGCCCAGTGCCAGGTAACGACCCGATTGCAGGTCGTACAGAGCCTCCAGGGTGTACCACGGCACCTGGACGTTGTAATAGTTCTGGGCATGAGCTTCCGCCACGCGCCAGAGTTGATTACGACCGTCGTAGTGGTCGATCACAGCCGCCTGCCAGGTGTCTTCATCGATGTAGAAGTCACGCTTGGCGTAGATGTGGCGCTGACCTTCCTTCAAGGTTGCCACCACATGCCATACCCGGCGCAGCTCGTAGCGAGCCAGGTCCTGGTTGATGTGGCCGGCCTTGATGATGTCGCTGTACTTGAGCTTCGGATCATCGAGCTTGTAGGCGTCGGAAGCGATGTACATCTCTTTCTTGCCTTCGAGCTTCCAGTCGTAACGATCCGGCGCGCCGTTGTACATGTCCAGGTTGTCGGAGGTACGCAGGCCGTCTGCCGCGGTACCCGGTCCGTCATAGGACACTTGTGGCGCACGACGCACGCGACGTTGACCGGCGTTGTAGACCCATGCCGAACGCGGTTCCGCCACTTGGTCGAGGGTCTCGTGCACCAGCAGCACACCACCGGCCAGACGTGCCGGCGCGGTCACTTTCTGCTTGAAGTAGAACAGGATGTTGCCCGGGTTCGCCGGATCGTAGTCCTTCATCTTGTCACGGAATACGAACTGGTCCTGGAAGTACACCAGGCTGAACGAACCGTTCGGCTGTGGCGTGGCTTGGGTGACCAGTCGGGTTACGCTGCCGCCGCGATAACGGGTGATGTGGTTCCAGATGACTTCCACGCCGCTTTTCGGAATCGGGAACGGTATCGCGGTTTCAAAGTTTTTCAGCCCGTTACCGCCTGATACCAGCTCGGTGGTGGTGGCGTTCTTCTTGATGGAGGCGAACACCTCATCCGGCACGGTGGCACCGCGATGGGACGGGTAAACCGGCATCTTGTAGGTTTCAGGGTAGCGTTTGAACATCGCGTATTGGCCCGGAGCGAGCTTGGCCTTGTACTGGTCGACGTTCTGCGCGGTGATGGTAAACAGCGGTTTTTCGCTGGCGTACGGATCGGACAGGAAACCCTTGCTGTCGACGCTGCCGGCATTTTTCGGCATCGGTTTCCAGGCCGGGATCGAACCGTCGGCATTGCCCGCCATTTCGGCGCCCATCGGGGTCAGGCTCTTGCCCAGCTTGTCCGCTTCTGCCGCCGGGACCGCTGCCATTACGCTGGTCGCCAGCAACGACAGTCCCAGGACACCGGCGTGGAACAGACTCTTGGTTATTTTCATGTGTGTACTCGTCCTGAAAATAGTGCTTAGAAGTTCACGCCAAAGCTGAGCGCAACGAAGTCGCGGTCATCCACGGTGGTGTACTTGCCGTCGAAGAAGTTGGTGTACGCCAGGCTTGCGGTGTAGGTGTTCTGGTACTCGGCATCGACACCCAGGCTGACCGCCTTGCGACCTTCCTCGAAGTTGCCGCCTGGGCCAGGGGAGTAACCTTCCACGTCGTGGGACCAGGCCACGTTCGGCTTGAGGTTCACACCGGCGAATACGTCGTTGTATTCCCAGATGGCGCGACCGCGATAGCCCCAGGAGTTGGCAGTAGTGAAGCCGTCGTTTTCGCAGTAGCGACTGACGTTGTTTTGCGGTCCGCCTGCCAGCGTGCCGCTGTTCAAAGTTACGCACTGGTTGTTCGGCAATGGACCAGGGCCGTAGCTCGGGTCACGGCCGTAACGTGCCTTGGAGTTGCTTTCCAGGCCGCCGACGTGGGTCCAGCCGACTTCACCCACCAGGGTCAGACGCTCGGCGCCCATCACCTGGTCGAAGAAGTGGGTCAAGGTCGTTTGCAGCTGGGTCACTTCCTTGCGGCGATAACCTTGCTGGTCCTGCCCTGGCGTGCCCTGAAGTACGGAAACGTTAGGGTTCAGCGGCGTCAGGCCCGAGAACAGGATGTCGGTGGTGTTGAGTTGGACCGGCGCATTCGGCCGGTAGCTGACTTCACCACTCCACGCGGTGCCGCTAGGCAATGTGGTGGAGAAGCTCAGGCCATACAGTCGGATATCTTCAGGGTATTCAACGTAGTAACTGGAGTTGCCCGCCACCACCAACGGCAGCAAGGTCGGCGCCAGGCCCGCCGCCACACCCAGTGGTAGGCCGGAGCCCACCAGCCCGCCTACCAGGCCAGCACCACTGTAAGCGCTCGCCGGTGCGCCATGACCACTGAAAATCGGCGCACGGCTGTGGTAGTTCATGAAGTAGGCACCGAACTCGGTGTCCAGTGGATCGAACATGTACTTGAAGGACACGCCGAACTGGCCGCTGTCACGGGCATCGCGATCCGGGCCACGACGAACGATCACGCCTTCGTCCGGGTTACCCCAGGTCACGCCCCTGGCGCCGAGGGTATTGATGGCAGCGTTACGCGCCCCGGCCGGCAGCCCCGCCGCCGCCAGCGCATTGTTGAGCCCGTTCTGGGTACGCAGTACCGCCAGGTTGTTATCGCAACCATCGGCGATCACGTCCGGCTGCGAGAAGAACGTGCCGCAGTTGTCGACGACAGTCTGGTCCCATTCGATCTGGTAGAAGGCTTCGGTCGAGAGATTTTCGGTGAGGCTCTGGGACACGTAGAACATGTTGACCGGGATCAGGCCTTCCTTGATCTCGGCACCGGGACGACGGAATGCGGACACATCGATCGGGTTGATCGAGTTGATACCGCTGCCGATGAAGGTACTTTCACCCCAGCTCACCACTTGCTTGCCCAGGCGTACGGAACCCGGCTGATCGGCAATGGCGTAGTTGTGATAGACGAAGGCATCGAGGATTTGACCGCCAGCGGACTTGGCGCCTTCCTTGCGATTGTCGTCGCTGATGTCCTTGAACGGACGGCTTTCGTCCTTGAGTTCAAAGTCGTACCAGTATTTGCCACGGACAAAAATGCCGGTGTCGCCATACTTCAGCTCAAGGTCATGGATGCCCTTGAAGATTTTCGAGAAGGTTTCACCGCTCTTGAAGTTCAGGTGGCCGTCATCGGAAGTCTGGGACAGGCCACGACCGCCGTTGTTGACGCCGATGAGGTTTTTGTTGGCGCTTTCAGTAGACCAACTCGCGCCGATCGACAGGGAAGAGTCGAACTGACCTTCGATTTCACCGATGTTGAAACTGACGCCGAATGCAGGCCCGGCGAGCGTAGAGGCAAGGCTGACGGCCAACGGCAATTTCGCCCGGCGCCAGAACTGGTTTACTGATGTCATCGACGCTTCTCCATGTGCATTTTATTGTTATGGCAAATAGCACTTCTAAAAACGCTTGGATAACAGGGAGCCACGGCTTCCCAAAGTCATTCCAAAGTTGCATCGCCCCGGTTTGTGCGTTTGCTCCGTTCTTAAAAATCCTTGAGCGGACTATAGCCAGCAGGTAGTAGTGCTTGATCCCTCTAAAGTGTGATTTGCGCCTGCCAGGCACTCTGGACCAGTCCTTTGCCATGCCGACACCCGTCGGCCCGGCAAGAATGGCTGAAAATACGAATTTGACAAGCCAAGCGCTTGCTTGGTGGGGCTGGCGTGCCCTTTTGGGCACGCCAAGGGACGCTTAAAGCGTCGAGAGGAAGGTGCTGTTGTTGGCCTGCCACTCGGTGATGTCGACGCGAATTCGCTTCTTGTCGAGCTTACCGACACTGGTCTTGGGAATTTCAGTAACAATGGCGATCTGGCTTGGAATGGCCCACTTGCTCAGGTGCCCCAGTTCCACGAACGGCTTGAGATGCTCCTTGAGTTCCCGGGCTCCAATGGCATGGCCCTCGCGCAGCACCAGCAAGGCAAACGGCCGCTCGCCCCACTGCGGATCGGCAATCCCCACCACTGCTACTTCGCGTACCGCCGTATGGCGACTGATCAGGTCTTCGAGGTCGAGGGAGGAGATCCACTCGCCGCCGGTCTTGATCACGTCCTTGATCCGGTCGCGGATATCGATCACGCCCATGCTGTCCAGGGTCGCCACGTCCCCGGTGTGCAGCCAGCCACCGGCCCAGAGCTCGGCCCCCTTTTGTGGTTCGTTGAAATAACCCTCGGTAAGCCACGGTGCGCGCAACACCAGTTCACCTTGGGTTTCACCATCGGCGGGCAGGAAATTGCCTTCGGTGTCGATGATTGCCGCCTCCACCAACGGCCCTGGCACACCGGCCTTGATCCGATAGGTGGTGCGTTCGTCCTCGGAGCCGGCCATCAATTCGTCATTGAGGTGAGCGCACGATACCAGTGGGCCGGTTTCCGACATGCCGTAGGCAGCGGTCAATTGAATGCCCTTGGCCTTGGCCGCGTCGTACAACGCATGATTGAGCGCACTGCCACCGATGACGATTTTCCAGCCTCCGAAGTCGGTGTCCTGGGCAGCCTTGGCATTGAGGACCATTTGCAGGATGGTCGGCACGCAATGCGAGAAGGAGACCTTTTCCTTGCGCCACAACTCCACCAGGTACTCCGGATCGTAGCGTCCCGGATACACCTGCTTGAGCCCGAGCATGGTCGCCACATAGGGCAGGCCCCAGGCATGTACGTGGAACATCGGCGTGATGGGCATGTACACGTCGTTGGTGCCCAGCAGGCGCACGCTGTCGATCGACCCCATGATCGTCGACACGCCCATGGTGTGCAGCACCAACTGCCGATGGGTGAAGTACACGCCCTTGGGGTTGCCGGTGGTGCCCGTGGTGTAGAACGTGGTCGCCACCGAGTTTTCGTCGAAGTCCTGGAAGTCGTAGTGCGGGCTTGCCGCTGCCAGCAATTGCTCGTACTCACCGACGAGGTTTGGCAAGTCGGCCGTCTTTTCCGGGAGGTCGGTCAGGAGCAGGGTTTTCTCGACCGTGGTCAGGTGCCCGGCGATCGCGTTGTACAGTCCCACGAACTCGCTGTTGACCAGGACAAAGCGGTCGACGGCGTGATTCATGGTGTAGAGGATCTGTTCCGGTGACAGGCGCACGTTGATGGTGTGGATCACCGCGCCGATCATCGGAATGGCGAACATGCATTCCAGGTATCGGTGGCTGTCCCAATCCATCACCGCCACGGTATCCCCGGGCTTGACCCCGGCAGCCGTCAGCACGTTGGCCAGCCGTGCGACCCGTTCGATCAGGGTCGGATAGCTGTAGCGCAACTGGTCGCGGTAGACGATCTCACGGGTTTTCTCATAACGCGCACCGGACATCAGCAGCCGTTTGATCAGCAGCGGATACTGGTAAGCGCCTTCGGCTGGGGGGATAACGCGAGTCTGCAACATAAGAATCCCTTTTCTGACTACTCGGTCGTGGCTGTAGAGTGAGCACTGTAGTGCCCCTGATCGCCAGCCAAATCAGCCAAAGGAATGATTTGCAGAGCCGTACGAATACCGGCATTGCGCCATCATTTGCCGGTAAACGTGGACCGTTACGCTCAGTGCATCTCGGTCAACGCGAGTTTCACGCCAATGGCGATCAACACCGCGCCCATGGTCCGGTCGAACCAATGCCCCATGCGGGCGAAACCGGCGCGCACGCGCTGCTGGCTGAACAACATGGCCACCAGGCAAAACCAGATCGCCGTTGCCACCGCCAGGTAAACCCCGTAACCGGCCTGCACGGCCAGCGGCGTATGCGGGTTGATTACTACGGTGAACAGCGACAGGAAAAACAGCGTGGCTTTCGGGTTCAGGCCGTTGGTCACGAACCCGGAAGTGAAGGCGCCACGCGCGGTGCGCTCGCCGGCTTCCTTGTGCAGGTCGTCTGTCACGGCCTTGGCCGGTTGCGCCCGCAGCGCCTTGAAGCCGATGTACAGCAGATAAGCGGCGGCGGCCCATTTCAAGGCGTTGAACAGGACGATCGACTGCGACACGATCAGGCCGATGCCCAGCAGCGAGTAGCCGACATGGAGAAAAATCGCCGAACCGACCCCAAGCGCCGTCCAGGTGCCGGCGCGACGACCATGGGTCACGCTTTCCCGTACCACCACGGCAAAGTCCGGGCCGGGGCTGGCCACGGCCAGCAGGTGAATCAGCGCAACGGTCAAGAACTCGGTCCAGTACATGAGGGCTCCTTCAGGCCAAGCGTAACTATTTATTTCATCTGGTAGGCTCGGCAGATTACGCCTTCAGTTCATTGCACAAAAGGTACAGTTGATGACGAACATTCACCGCGCTGTTTTCCTCGACCACCCGTCCCTGGACTTGGGCGATCTCGACCTCAGCCCCCTGCGCGAATGCTTTAGCGAACTGCAGCTGTTCGCCCAGACCCTGCCCGACCAAGTGATCGAACACCTCAAGGGCGCCACCGTCGCCATCACCAACAAGATCCGGATCGACGCGGCCGCCATCGCGGCCAGCCCCGAACTCAAACTGATCCTGATCAGCGCCACCGGCACCAACAACGTCGACCTCGAGGCCGCCCGTGCCCACGGAATAACCGTGTGCAACTGCCAGGGTTACGGCACGCCATCGGTGGCACAACACACGATCATGCTGCTGCTCAACCTGGCAACGCGCCTGGCCGATTACCAGAAAGCCGTCGGTGAAGGGCGCTGGCAACAAGCCAAACAGTTCTGCCTGCTGGATTACCCGATCGTTGAGCTGCAAGGCAAAACCCTCGGCTTGCTCGGTCACGGCGAATTGGGCGGCGCGGTCGCGCGCCTGGCCGAAGCGTTTGGCATGCGCGTGCTGCTGGGCCAGATTCCGGGTCGCCCTGCCCGGCCAGACCGCTTGCCGCTGGAACAGCTGCTGCCGCAAATCGATGCGCTGACCCTGCACTGTCCGCTCAACGAACACACCCGTCACTTCATCGGGGCCCGTGAACTGGCGTCGATGAAGGCCGGCGCGTTCGTGGTCAACACCGCCCGTGGCGGCCTGATCGACGAGCAGGCCCTGGCCAATGCCTTGCGCAACGGTCACCTGGGGGGTGCCGCCACTGACGTGCTGAGCGTGGAGCCGCCGGTGAATGGCAATCCACTGCTGGCCCAGGACATTCCACGCCTGATCGTCACCCCACACAACGCCTGGGGCAGTCGCGAAGCGCGGCAACGAATCGTCGGCCAGTTGACCGAAAACGCCCAGGGATACTTCAGCGCTAAGGCGCTGCGGGTCGTCAGTTGATAAACTGCGGCACTTTTTTCCACAGGAGCAGTTATGGATCCGCGCAGTGAAGTACTGCTTCGTCAGGCTGAATTATTCCAGGGTTCGGTGTTGTTGGCCGGTCTGCCCGCCGATGACTTGCTGGGCCGCCTGCCCGACGCCCATGGCTGGAGTTGGCACGCCGGCGATCAGGCCGCGCTGGATGCGCGCTTTGCCGAGCGCAGCCATTTCGGTGTTAATGCACCTGAGCGCGCATTCGATAGCGCCGTGGTGTTTCTGCCCAAGTCCAAGGACCTGACTGACTACATTCTCAACGCACTCGCCTCGCGGCTGGCCGGTCGCGAGCTGTACCTGGTCGGTGAGAAAAAAAGCGGCATCGAAGGCGCAGCCAAACAGCTGAACCCGTTTGGCAAACCACGCAAGCTCGACAGTGCGCGGCATTGCCAGCTGTGGCTGGTCACCGTGGCCAACGCACCCGACGCCAAACCGCTGGAAAGCTTGGCCCAGACCTATGAATTGCCGCTGGCCGAAGGCCCGTTGAAAGTCATCAGCCTGCCAGGCGTGTTCAGCCACGGTCGACTGGATCGCGGCAGTTCGCTGTTGCTGGAACACCTGGATAAACTGCCAAGCGGCCACTTGCTGGACTTCGGTTGCGGCGCAGGGGTGTTGGGCGCGGCGGTAAAACGTCGTTATCCCCACAACCAGGTCACCTTGCTGGATGTCGATGCCTTTGCCGCTGCCAGCAGTCGCCTGACCCTGGCGGCCAACGGCCTGGAAGCCGATGTGATTACCGGTGACGGCATCGATGCGGCGCCGATGGGATTGAGCGCCATCCTGAGCAACCCACCCTTCCATGTCGGGGTGCATACCGACTATTTCGCCACAGAGAACCTGCTGCGAAAAGCAGCCAAACATCTGAAAAACGGCGGCGAACTCCGGCTTGTAGCCAATAGCTTCCTCAAGTACCAACCGCTGATCGAAGAGCACCTGGGGGTTTGTGCCATCAAGGCCGAAGGACAGGGTTTCCGTATCTACCGTGCCAAACGCGGATAAAACTTTGTGCTTGCGCAATGGATTCTGCCTAGGCAGAATCCGCTCCGTCCTAGGGGAGTAGTCTCCCACGAGCGCCATGCTCGTCCGGCATGCGTCAACATACTTGGTCAACAGACCATGGCGCATGCGACCCAAGCGTCCGCTTCAGACGGATCGCAGGGTTTGACAAGACCTATGACACGAACACCTTACCCGGGGCGGGAAGGCTGTACGTGTCATAGCCGTGTCGACCCGCCCCTTAGGAAAACCCCTGATGCTGGATTCACTACTGGTACCCACCGCAATCGTTGCCTTGGCCGAAATCGGCGACAAGACGCAATTGCTCGCGCTCATTCTCGCCGCCCGCTTTCGCAAACCCTGGCCGATCATCGCCGGCATCGTCGCCGCGACCCTGGCCAACCATGCGGCGGCCGGCGCGGTAGGCGCCTGGGTTGGGAGCTTCTTCTCGGATACGATGCTGCACTGGATCCTCGCCGCCAGCTTTGCCGCGACGGCGCTGTGGACCCTGGTGCCGGACAAAATGGACGATGACGAAGCCAGCACCGCCCGCAAGTTCGGACCGTTCCTGACCACGTTGATTGCGTTTTTCCTCGCCGAAATCGGCGACAAGACCCAAATCGCGACCGTGATGCTCGCCGCGCAATACCCTGAACTGTGGCTGGTGATCATCGGCACCACCCTGGGCATGCTGATTGCCAACGTGCCGGTGGTTCTGGCGGGTAACTTTGCCGCGGACAAACTGCCATTGACGTTGATCCGTCGACTGGCTGCGTCGGCATTTTTCGTCCTGGCGATTGTCGCGGTGTACAAGGCGATGCAGAGCAGCGGGTGGGTTTGACGGTGTAGGGCGGTAGACCGCGTTATCGTTCTTCGTCGGAACGCCGCCCGGAGCAAGCTCGCGCTCCCACATTAGATTGAGCTCCAATGTGGGAGCGAGCCTGCTCGCGAAGGCGGCAGCGGCCTCACTGCATATTTATCAGTGACTCCTGGACCGCTCGTAAAGCGGCATGACCTTCGGAATCGCCGCCTGCAACGAAGAAATACGGCTCGACGAAGCCGGGTGAGTACTCATGAATTCCGGCGGCGAACCTTCCGACGCCTTGGCCATCTTGTTCCACAAGGTGATCGCAGCGTTCGGGTCGTAGCCGGCACGGGCGGCCAGCTCGAGACCGATCAGGTCGGCTTCGTTTTCATTGGACCGACTGTTCGGCAAGGTCATGCCGTAGTTGGCCACGGCATCCGCCAGAGCCAGGCTACCCTGGCCCAGGCCGAACAAGGCACCGGCGCCCTGCTTGGCCATTTCGATGCCATAGGCCTTGGACATCGCCTCTCGACCGTGCTCGCGCAGGGCGTGGGCGATTTCGTGACCCAGGATGGCGGCGATTTCGTCATCGGTCAGCTGCAGCTTGTCCATCAGGCCGGTATAGAAAATGATTTTGCCACCGGGCCCACAATTGGCGTTGAGCTCATCGCTCTTGATCAGATTGACTTCCCACTTCCACTGGGCCGAATCCGGACGGAAAACCGGAGCCTGGGCAATCAGCCGATCGGATATCAACTGGATGCGCTTGGCATCGCTGCTGGTCTTGTCCAGCACACCCTTGCTGTTCGCCTCGCCCACCGTATTCTGATAAGACTGGGCGTACATCTGATTGACCTCATCAGTGGACAGCATGCTGAACATGTATTGCTTGCGCTCAACACCCACGGCGCCACCGCTGGTGGTGTTGACCGACTGGCAGCCGGCGAGCAGCAGCGCCGCGCCGAGTGCACCTACAACCAAAATCTTGTTCATCGAAAGACTCCATGAAAACTGCCGCCTATCCTAGGCGTGGAAATGTATCGACGCCAGATACACTGGAATTAAGACGTTTTTTTCAGGCAAAGCTCTCACCGACGCAGGAAAAAATTCACAACACCCGCCCATCCAAAGCAGGAGCTGCCGCAGGCTGCGATCTTTTTCAACCCGGCGTAAGACACTCCGGCCCATTGAGCTTCGGATCATTGACCATGTTGGCCAGCACCCGCTCACGCAACGCAGCAGGTTCGCTGGCGAGCAACGCTTGCAGGGCATGCAGCGGGGTTTCGGGATCGAGCCAGATTTGCTGCCCCACTTCATCGAGAATCAACGGTCGACGCTGACTCGCCGCCGGTTGCGTGATCACCGCCGTGCTCAGCCACACCTGTTCCTGCACCGGATAGGCCTCCCAGATGGCGGCGAAAAACAGCGATGAGCCCTCCCCCGGTGTCAGCCAGTACGGCCGCTTGCGAGTGGTGCCGCGCCATTCGTAGAAACCGTTGGCCGGCAACAGGCAGCGGCGCTCGCGCAAGGCCTGGCGAAACATCGGCTGTTCGGCGACGGTTTCGGCCCGCGCATGGGCCGGGGTGCGGGACAAATCGGTCAGCCACGGCGGGGTCAGGCCCCAGCGGGCACGGGCCAGTTCACGCTGCCCGTCCGGGCCTGCGCGCAGCATCAGTACCGAATCGTTGGGAGAAATGTTCCACTGGGCCTGCTGATCGGCCGGAAAACCTGGCAGGGTCGCGAAGTCGCGATTCCAGCGAAACAGGGCATAACGTCCACACATGGGGAAGCACGACTCTTGATCAAACGAACGCCAGCCTAACAGACCAGCGTGCCGGGAAAGCTGTCCGGTTCATCGCCGGACAGCGGCAGCGCAGCATTGTACGCAGTGATCAGCTCTCGGGCGTATTCAGCCTGGTCATTTTCCACCGCCAGTCCCAGCAGGCCGAAGATCGGCAATTCACCCGTGGCGCCCACCAGATCGCGCCCCACCAGGTGCGCCTCGACACCCTCGCTGGCGAGCATGCCCTGCAGCAACTCGCCTTCCATCAGGTTTTCCGGTTCGTAGATTCGCTGCATGGGCGCCTCTCACTCGTTTTCACTGAAGACTTCCAGAAACCAATCCTCTCCGTGAACCTGCAACACGAACGTGATCGGCCGGCAACATACCTGACAGTCCTCGATATAGGTCTGATCGCCGCCCGACAAGTCCACCGTCGTTTCGACTTCTTCACCACAATACGGACATTCATACAGTGCAGATTCCAGCATCGCGGTCTCCCAGGTGACTTGTGCGTATAATCGCCGGTCTATTTGCAGGGCTATTTTTGTCTGGCTACTTTTTCAGACCGTGCCCTGCTGGTTTTCGATCAAAACCTTTACTTACCCTAGCCGTTTCTAACAAGAGAGCATGATGGGCGAATTCGATGCCATCCGACCTTACGACGATAGCGAAGTCCCAGCGGTGCTGGCACGACTGCTCGGCGACAAGGCGTTTCTAGATATCCTCACCCACTTCCGCTTTCCGCGTTTTGCCGGCGCCTTAGGCTGGGCGCTCAAACCCCTTATAGCTCATCGGCTACGCCGTGAGTTCGCCGGTATCACGTCGGTGGCCACCCTGCAGGACAAAGTCGAGTACTACGTCGACCACACGATCGAGCGCGCCACGGACGGTGTGACGTACACCGGCGTGGAGCAATTCAAGTCCGGCAGTGCCTACCTGTTCATCGCCAACCACCGCGATATCGTGATGGACCCGGCTTTCGTCAATTACGCCGTGTACCACGCCGGCCTGCCGACCCCGCGCATCGCCATCGGTGACAATCTGCTGCAAAAGCCCTTTGTCAGCGATCTCATGCGCCTGAACAAGAGCTTCATCGTGCACCGTTCGATCACCGGACGTCGCGAGAAAATGGCGGCGTACCAACTGCTGTCGGCGTACATCAACCATTCGATCCGCAACGATTGCGCCTCGATCTGGATCGCCCAGGCGGAAGGCCGAGCCAAGGACGGCGACGACCGCACCGAGTCGGCGATCCTGAAGATGTTCCACATGAGCCGCAAGGACGAGCCGTTCGGTGAGGTCATCCGTTCGCTGAACCTGACCCCCGTGTCGATCAGCTACGAGTACGACCCGTGCGACCAGGCCAAGGCCCGCGAACTCTACATCCGCGCCACCACCGGCAGCTACACCAAGGCCCCGGGCGAGGATGACGTGAGCATCGCCAAGGGCATCACCGGCTACAAGGGCCGGGTGCACGTGAACTTTGCGGCTCCCATCACGGAGTTGTTCGAAGACACCAAGCAATTGGCGATCGAGATGGACAAGCAGATCCTTGGCGGTTACCGCTTGTTCCCGGTGCACTACCTGGCCTATGCCCAATGGCAAGGTGCCGACCCGCAACTGCAGGTACCAAGCGCCAGCAAGCTGTTCCCGGCCGACGAACTGGCCAAGGCTCAGGAACAATGGCAGCAACGCCTGGATGCGTGCCCCGAGGAACATCGCCCGTACCTGGTGCTGCAATATGCGAACCCGGTGCGCAATCAGTATCGGGTGAAGGCTGGATTGCCGCTTTAACCTTGGATACGAGAACGGCGCCTACGAGCGCCGTTTTTGTTCCAGATAAAAAGATTCAGACCTGGGTGCTGATCCACGACACCAGCAGCGCCAACCCCATGCAGGCAAAACCGAAGCGATAGAAAAACCGGTTCATGCGCAGGGTTGCCCAATCCAGCGTCGGCTCCTGACTTGGACTGCTCTGGCGTTGCGCCTGGAGACTGGCCATCGCGCGCTGTTCGCGGCGACGCGTGGCGTGCAGCAGCCAACTGCCCGGGAAGGCCAGCAGCAAAGCCAGCAAGTTGATCAATTTTGCCGGATGGGCGGTAAACAGCGTCATCAAATGCAGCGACATTACGAACCTCAAACAAAACAGGTAGGGCAGACGCCGACCGACGACCGCGGCCGTGATTCTACCGAATGCCTTGCAGCCTTCCCTGTCTTTCCGACAATTAACGCCGTTTTGCTCAAGACCGCCTGCGATCCTTTTGTAGGAGCTGCCGCAGGTTCGGGCCGAGTTCGGACGATCTTTTGACTTTGCTTTTGGGGGATTTGGAACTGCCGAAGATCAAGATCAAAAGATCGTCCGAACGCGGCCCGAACCTTCGGCAGCTCCTACGGGGCTCGCATTACTCGCCGAGAACCTGACCCACGGTTGGATCCTTGAACAAGCGGGTCAACGCATCGCTCAACACGTCGCTGACCAGCTTGGTGTTGGTTTCCTGGTTGGGTGCCATGCCGAAACGCTGGTCCAGGGACGCGCCGTAACGACCGCTGTAGCGACGGTTGGCATTCTGTACATCGGAACGGAACGTCGCACCAATGGTTGCCTCGGTCACGTACATGCCCTCTTTCGGCGACTGGTACTTCAATTCGGCCAGGGTCACGGTGATTTGTGGGGCGTTCAGCGCATTCGCCGTCGGAGTAAAGCCCAGCAATCGCACGGCCGCTTCAGCCTGCGCCTGCAGTTTCGGCAGGATCTGTGCGCCCTGCACGGTAATCGCGCTGGTTTCCGGGTACAGGCCGCCACGGGTGCCCAGGGTTGGCGACGGGCGCCCGTCGACCACTCGCACCACCACCGGCTGGCCGTGGCCGACCGGCGCCAATTGAGCCGTCAGCTTGGGTTCCGGGTTCAGTTGTTGCGGGCTGTGGGCGCAGCCGACCAACGTCAAGCTGGTCACAGTGATCAAACCGAACAACAGGCGTTGCAACATTCTCTTCTCTCCAGAATCAGGCACTAACAGGTCCGCAGTATAGCGGTGCGTCGCTGCAGCGAACCAGCGCAACCATTGCAGAAAATTCTGACAAAACTTTCAGAATCCCCTTCCTGTCACGCATCTGTCACCCCCCATACACTTGCACGTAACGGCTCGCTGCCATTCTTTGCAACAGCCCCCCACACGGTACGTCGCCATGCGTTTCCTCGTTTCGCTGTTCGCACCACGTCCACGGCACCGCTGCTTTGCCCTGCTCGACAGCAACGGCCTCTGCCTGGCATTCAAGCAGTGCAGCCTCCAGCCCATGGGCGATGGCTGGGTTGAAATCGAAGAAATTCGCCTCAACTGGTTGCACCAACCGCTGCCTGCCAGTGCGCGTGTCAGCCAGCACCCACCGCGCTCACGGGTACAAAACCTGATGGCGACCTGACCAGACGCCTAATAAAAGTCATTAAACACGACCAATTCCCTGCGTTTCTTCGCTACAATCTCCCCCCGATTATAAGGACGTCTCCTGATCGGGCCTCGCAGCATCGTCAATGCTTCGGTTTTGGCACCCCGCACCGCCCACAGAGAGCCGCCCACACAGATCGAGTGAAGCTGGCGCGCTTGCTGTTCCTCAAGCACAACCTCCACTTTTCGCGAATCTGCAGAGCTGTCATTACGCTCGGTCACTGAGCTGTTTGCCCGTATTGCCTGCCTGGGTTCCCTTGGCGGCCAATCATCCGGGCACGGTGCCAGGCTGGGACAGCCCTTTTTTGAGGTTCACGTCTTCAAAAGAGCGTGAAAAAAACGGGTTTTCACAACTTCACAAGAGTGTGGCGAGCAAATGAATAGTTTTGCGTCTGAATATGCACCATTAGCGTCCAGTACAGCCCAACGACACAGGACCGAGTACACCTCGAATACCGGAGCCTGAAGCCTGTCCGCTACGGATTTGGTTGCACAAGCGGATGTATCGACCATAAGTCGAATTGCCAGTCGCACGTTGAAATGAGTTCATGGGACTCTTATTAGACCCGGCAGGTAGCGTCCGTCGAAGTTGCGAAAAATTGCGAAGATTCGGACATGGCGATCCTGCCATGGGTACCTGGGGCAACACAGACACGCCCCGTCACTCCTGGCAGCCATGCCGTCAATTTGGTGCTGCAGATTTTGGAGACGCGTTAAATGGCGCATAACGAAGCAGTCGACGTAGTACTGGTAGGGGCCGGCATCATGAGCGCCACCCTCGCGGTACTGCTCAAAGAGCTCGACCCCGCGATCAAGCTGGAAGTCGTCGAGCTGATGGATTCCGGTGCCGCGGAGAGTTCCAACCCGTGGAACAACGCCGGTACCGGTCACGCCGGCCTGTGCGAGCTGAACTACACGCCGCAGGCTGCCGATGGCACCGTCGACATCAAGAAAGCCGTGCACATCAACACCCAGTTCGAGGTGTCGAAGCAATTCTGGTCATACCTGACCAAGAAAGGCACGTTCGGCTCGTGCAAATCGTTCATCAGCCCGGTGCCACACCTGAGTTTCGTGCAGGGCGAGAGCGGCGTGTCGTTCCTCAAGGAGCGCTTCAACGTACTGCACAAGCACCACGCCTTCGCCGACATGGAATATACCGAAGACAAGGCCACGATGGCCGAGTGGATGCCGCTGATGATGCCGGGGCGCGATCCTGGCGAAGTTCTTGCGGCCACTCGCGTGATCAACGGTACCGACGTCAACTTCGGCGCCCTGACCAACCAGCTGCTCAAGCACCTGACCAGCGCTCCCGATGCCCAGGTCAAGTACTGCAAGCGCGTAACCGGCCTCAAGCGCAACAACGGCGGCTGGACCGTGAGCATCAAGGACGTCAACAGCGGCAACAGCCGTGAAGTCGACGCCAAGTTCGTCTTCCTCGGTGCGGGTGGCGCGGCATTGCCTCTGTTGCAGGCTTCGGGCATCGAAGAGAGCAAAGGCTTCGGCGGTTTCCCCATCAGTGGCCAATGGCTGCGTTGCGACAACCCGGAAGTGGTCAAGCATCACCAGGCCAAGGTCTACAGCCAGGCTGCCGTGGGCTCGCCACCGATGTCTGTCCCACACCTGGACACCCGCGTCGTCGACGGCAAGAAATCCCTGCTGTTCGGACCATACGCCGGTTTCACCACCAAGTTCCTCAAGCACGGCTCCTTCATGGACCTGCCGATGTCGGTTCGCGCTGGCAACATCGGCCCGATGCTGGCGGTGGCAAAAAACAACATGGACCTGACCAAGTACCTGGTCAGCGAAGTGATGCAGTCGATGGAGCAGCGCCTGGAGTCCCTGCGTCGCTTCTACCCCGAAGCGAAAGCCGAAGACTGGCGCCTGGAAGTGGCCGGCCAACGGGTGCAGATCATCAAGAAAGACCCGAAAAAAGGCGGCGTCCTGCAATTCGGTACCGAACTGGTCGCGGCCAAGGACGGCTCCCTTGCCGCCCTGCTCGGCGCCTCGCCAGGTGCTTCGGTGACGGTTTCGATCATGTTGGAACTGATCGAAAAATGCTTCCCAGGCAAAGCCAAGGGTGAATGGGCTGCCAAGCTGGCAGAGATCTTCCCGGCGCGGGAGAAAGTCCTGGAAACCGACGCGGCGCTGTATCGCAAGATCAACACGCAGAACAACGTCGCCCTGGAACTGGTTGAAGCCAGCAGCGAGACTGAAAGCTACGCTTGATCCGACCCCATGAAAAACGCCCCGTCCATCATTGATGGCGGGGCGTTTTTTTATGTCGGGGGGATTTATACCCTCGCCACAGATAGATCAGCCACGGGCCTTTTCGATCAGCTCGATGTATTCCGGCGCATTGCGCTGATCCTGGATCAGTGCAATGAAGGTTTTGCCATGCTCGTCCTTGCCGTTCACGTCATAACCGGCCTCGACAAAGAACGTCAGGAAACGCTCGAAGTCGTCGATCCGCAGACCACGGTACGCCTTGATCAGCTTGTGCAGGGACGGAGAAGTCGCGTCGACCGGTTCGAAATCGAGGAACAACTTGATCTGCTCATCGCCGATCTCGTCACCAATCACTTGTTTCTTATCTTTACGCATTGCCGACTCCAGCTCGCAGACATTTCACGGGGCGGGCAGTTTACCCCTGCGCGGGCGCCGGGCTCAACGCGGACGAACTGCCCCGGTGTGCAGATCGGCCCAGATGTGGCCGTTGGCATAGCTGAGAAACTGGCAATACACCGTGTCGTTGCGCAACAAATCCATGATCACCCGGTATTGAGCCTGCGGGTAATAAAGCGTCAGCGTCTTGCTCTTGTCGTCGTAGAGCGGTTTTTTCAGGCTTTTGCTTTCGCCATCGAAATTGACCAGCACCTGACTGATGGTCGCCCCCTTGTTCAAGGATTTGCCCTTGAGGCGGATCAGCAACGGCGAAGTGACGGGGATCGGCTGCTGGCTGGACTGACGCTGACTGCCGACCACCACCGAATACTCGGTGACTTGCAGCAGTTGTTGCTGCTCTGGTTGCGCATCACGCAGGGCCAAGTCGTCCGGCGGCAGGAATTGAGCGTGCATGGGCGCGGGGGCGGCGGCCAGGGGCAGGCTGAGGGTCAGCAACAGGGCGGCGCAGCAGCGGATCAACAGGTTCATGAAAAGCTCCAAGTGATCAATCGAACTGTGCGCGCATCCAGGCCTGATACTCGGCAACACCGGGTTCGCCTTCACGTGGCGCCCAGTGCGCCAGTTCACCTTCGCCCACCGGGCGATAGGGACCCGCCTTGCACTCGAACATCAGGCTATCGGCTTCGAGCACCACCAGCCCGTGGAACACGCCCGTAGGCAAATCCACGCCGACACAGTCGCCACCGGCCTGCAGCACCGTCTTGCTCAGGACTGCGCCCGACTCATCGAAGATCAATACGCCCAGCCGCCCCTTGAGCACCAGCAAGGTTTCAGCCTTGTTGTCGCCCAGGTGACGATGAGGCGGGATATACGTCGAGGGTTGCAAGCCCACGGCCATGCGATGGCAGGCGTCTTCCATCTGGTGGAAGTTGTGATGCTGGCGTCCACGAGGGTTGGCCGCCGCTTTCTCGGCCAATTCGGCGAACAAGGTGTGGTCAAGAAAGCGAGGCGAGGTCATGTCTTACATTCCTTTAACGGCAAAAATCCCGTTGGCGTTGCGCCAGTAGCCTTTGTAGTCCATGCCGTAGCCGAAGATGTAACGGTCGATGCAAGGCAAACCGACGAAATCCGCCTTCAGGTCCGGACGAGCCTTGCGGTCGTGGTCTTTGTCGATCAGCACGGCAGTGTGCACTTTACGCGCGCCAGCGTGCTTGCAGAAGTCGATGATGGCACCCAGGGTGTGACCTTCGTCAAGGATATCGTCGATGATCAGCACGTCACGGTCGATGAACGACACTTCAGGCTTGGCTTTCCAGAACAGCTCGCCGCCGCTGGTTTCGTTGCGATAGCGGGTGGCGTGCAGGTAGGAGGCTTCCAGCGGGAATTGCAGATGGGTGAGCAGTTTGCCGGAGAAAATCAACCCGCCGTTCATCACGCAGAACACCACCGGATTGCTGTCCGCCAATTGTTCGTTGATTTGTGCACCGACGCGGGCGATGGCCGCCTCGACTTCAGCTTCGGTGTACAGGCAGTCAGCCTCTCGCATGATTTGACGGATATGCTCGAGATCAGCGGACATGGCGCTCTCCAGGGGGGGCAGTTTCGGAAAAGTCGGCAAAGGTACGCATCAAGTGAGGCCAGATCAAGCGATTGTGGACTAACGTACTCTATGTCTATAGGACATCACCCTCGGATAGATTAATCTAGCCCGGTTTTTTTGCCCGCCGCCGGAGCCTTTCCCATGCCCATCCTCGAGATCCGCCACCCGCTGATCCGTCACAAACTTGGCCTAATGCGCCGCGCAGACATCAGCACGAAGAATTTCCGCGAGCTCGCTCAGGAAGTCGGCGCCCTGCTGACCTATGAAGCCACCAAAGACCTGCCGTTGGAAACCTACGACATCGAAGGTTGGTGCGGCACCGTGTCGGTCGAGAAAATCGCCGGCAAGAAAATTACCGTCGTGCCGATCCTGCGTGCCGGTATCGGCATGCTCGAAGGCGTGCTGAGCCTGATCCCGGGCGCCAAAGTCAGCGCCGTGGGCGTGGCCCGCAACGAGGAAACCCTCGAAGCCCACACCTACCTCGAGAAGCTGGTGCCGGAAATCGACGAACGCCTGGCAATGATCATCGACCCGATGCTCGCCACCGGCGGCTCGATGGTTGCCACCATCGACCTGCTGAAAAAAGCCGGTTGCAAGGACATTCGCGCCATGGTCCTTGTCGCTGCACCAGAAGGTATCGCCGTGGTCGAGAAAGCTCACCCGGACGTGATCATCTACACCGCGTCCATTGACCAGAAACTCAACGAACACGGTTACATCATCCCGGGCCTGGGCGATGCTGGCGACAAGATCTTCGGCACCAAGCAGAAGGACGCGTGAGCATGCAGCAAGAGTTCAACGATCCGCTCTGGCGCACGGTGCTGTCTGGCGCCCAGATGCTGTTCGTGGCCTTCGGCGCCCTGGTGTTGATGCCGCTGATCACGGGGCTCGACCCCAACGTGGCACTGTTCACCGCAGGCCTGGGGACGATTCTGTTCCAGGTCGTCACCGGGCGCCAGGTGCCGGTGTTCCTGGCATCGAGCTTCGCGTTCATCACTCCGATCATTCTCGCCAAGGGCCAATTCGGCCTCGCTGCGACCATGGGCGGCGTGATGGCGGCCGGTTTTGTCTATACGTTCCTCGGCCTGGCAGTGAAAATCAAAGGCACCGGCTTCATCGACCGCCTGCTGCCACCGGTGGTGATTGGCCCGGTGATCATCTCCATCGGCCTGGCAATGGCGCCGATCGCCGCCAACATGGCGATGGGCAAGGCCGGTGACGGTAGTGAACTGATTCATTACCAGACGGCGATGCTGATCTCGATGCCGGCGTTGCTGACCACCTTGATCGTCGCAGTGTTCGGCAAAGGCATTTTCCGCCTGGTGCCGATCATTTCCGGCGTCTTCGTGGGGTTTGCCATGTCGTTCTACTTTGGTGTGGTCGATACCGCGAAAATTGCCGCTGCACCATGGTTCGCCATTCCCCACTTCACCGCGCCAGAATTCAACTGGCAGGCGATCCTGTTCATCGTTCCGGTAGCCTTGGCCCCAGCCATCGAGCACATTGGCGGCGTGATCGCCGTGGGTAGCGTGACCGGTCGCGATTACCTGAAGAAGCCTGGCCTGCATCGCACCCTGTTGGGCGATGGCATTGCCACCACCGCCGCCGGCCTGTTCGGCGGTCCGCCCAACACCACCTATGCCGAAGTGACGGGCGCGGTGATGCTGACCAAGAACTACAATCCGAAAATCATGACCTGGGCGGCGATCTTCGCCATTAGCCTGGCGTTCATCGGCAAATTCGGTGCGCTGCTGCAAAGCATTCCGGTACCCGTGATGGGCGGGATTCTTTGCCTGTTGTTCGGCTCGATTGCGGCCGTGGGGATGAACACCCTGATTCGCCACAAGATCGACCTGGGTGAAGCACGCAACCTGGTGATCGTCTCGGTGACGCTGGTGTTCGGTATTGGCGGCGTGCTGGTCGGCACGGGCACTGGCCCGGACGATTTCGGCCTCAAAGGCATCGCGCTGTGCGCGGTGGTGGCGATTGCGCTGAACCTGATCCTGCCGGGCAATGACAGCTGGAAGCACAAGAAGGCGCAAGATCCGCTGTTGTAATGGCTTGAGTTCATCACCGTCGATGAAATAGCTTTCGCGAGCAGGCTCGCTCCCACAGAGGAGATCTATTGTGGGAGCGAGCCTGCTCGCGAAGCTTTTAAAGCACCAGCGGTGCTCGTTCGCACAACGCACTCAACGCCTTCGCCCACTGCGGATCATCGTTGAGGCACGGCACCAGCACCAACTCCTCCCCTCCCGCTTCGCGGAACTGCTCCAGCCCCCGATCACCGATTTCTTCCAGCGTCTCGATGCAATCGGCCACGAACGCCGGGCACATCACCAGCACCTTTTTCACGCCGCTTTTGCCAAGCTCATCCAGGCGAGCCTCGGTGTAGGGTTCAATCCACTTGGCGCGCCCAAGGCGCGACTGGAACGACACCGACCATTTGCCATCCGGCAATCCCATGCGCTTGGCGAATTCGGATGCCGTGCGCAGGCATTGGGCGCGGTAGCAGGTCGCCAATACTTCTGGCGAAGCGGTCTGGCAGCAATCAGCGCTTTTGAAGCAATGGTGACCGGTAGGGTCGATCTTGCTCAGGTGCCGCTCCGGTAATCCATGGAAGCTCAACAACAGGTGATCGTAACCCTGCAGCAAATACGGCTTGGCGCTGGCCACCAGCGCGTTGAGGTATTCCGGTTGATCGTAGAACGGCTGGAGAATCGAAAACTGCACATCCAGCCGCTTCTCGCGCACCACTCGCTTGGCCTCCTCGATCACCGTGGTCACGGTGCTGTCGGCGAACTGTGGATAAAGGGGTGCGAGAGTGATCTTCCTGTGACCCTGGGCCGCCAGGCGTACCAACGTCGATTCAATCGATGGCTCGCCATAACGCATCGCCAATTCCACCGGGCCGTGATGCCACTGCTCAGTCATGGCCTGCTGCAGGCGACGGCTGAGCACCACCAGCGGCGATCCCTCGTCCCACCAGATCGATGCGTAGGCATGCGCCGACTGTTCGGGACGCTTGATCAGGATCAGCGAAACCAGCAAGCGTCGCACCGGCCATGGCAGGTCGATCACATACGGGTCCATCAAAAATTGATTGAGGTAACTGCGCACATCCGCCACCGAAGTGGAGGCTGGTGAGCCCAAGTTGACCAGAAGCAACGCGTGATCGGTCATGCAACGTCCTATTTCAAAGGCGGCTGGAAAGGTCGTCCAGGGCCGCGCGCAAATCAGTGAACTGGAAAGTGAATCCCGCTTCCAGCAAGCGAGTCGGTACTGCCTTCTGGCCGCCCAGCAACAACAATGACAATTCACCCAGGCCTACCTTTAATACCAGGGCCGGCATGGGCATGAACGTCGGGCGATGCAGCACGCTGCCCAACGTCTTGGCGAATTCTCGGTTGCGCACCGGTTTGGGCGCGCAGGCATTATAAGGACCACTGGCGCTTTGCCGGTGCAGAAGAAAATCAATCAGGGCGATCTGATCGTTGATATGGATCCACGGCATCCACTGCCGGCCACTGCCGATAGGCCCGCCCAGTCCCAGTTTGAACGGTATCAACAGGCGCGACAAAAAGCCGCCCTCTGCCGACAACACCAGTCCGGTACGAATGAAAATCACGCGAATGCCCAAACCTTCGGCGCGCTGGGCAGTTTCCTCCCAGGCAATGCATAACTGACTGGCAAAATCATCGATGACCGGTGGTGACTCCTCAGTCAGTTCGCGCTCACCGCCATCGCCATACCAACCGACCGCGGACCCAGAAATCAGGACCGGCGGCTTCTGTTCACGGCTTTCGAGCCATGCCAGCAGGGTTTCAGTCAGGGTGATGCGGCTACTCCACAACAGGGCTTTGCGTTTGTGGGTCCATGGGCGATCGGCAATGGGGGCACCGGCCAGATTGACGATGGCGTCGAGCGGGTCTTGTCCGATTTCTTCAAGCCGCCCGATGCCGCGCACTTGGGCGCCGCAGATCTTGGCGACCTTTGCAGGCGTGCGGCTCCAGACCGTAAGACGATGTCCTTGACTCAACCAGTGCCGGCAGAGCTGACGTCCTATCAAACCAGTACCGCCGGTCAGCAATATGTGCATGACTTCTTCCTCGCGTGGCGTTTTACCCTGATCACTAGTCTATTTTTATAAGCAAGGGATCTTTTGGTATCGGGTAGGCTCTGTGTTTAACAATAGGCCAAGCTGTCAGAACGAGAACGCTGAAAGTTATACCAAAAAACAATATTGTACAGGTTTCAACCCCGGCGTAGTCTGTACAGACAGGTAAACGAGGCCCTTATGACTGTACCTATCGCAATCATCGGCACCGGCATTGCCGGACTCTCAGCCGCACAAGCCCTGACCGACCTGGGGTATGTCGTGCAACTTTTCGATAAAAGCCGCGGCAGTGGCGGACGCATGTCGAGCAAGCGCAGCGATGCGGGTGCCCTGGACATGGGCGCGCAATATTTCACCGCCCGCGACCGTCGTTTTGTCACCGAAGTCCAGCGCTGGCAGGCCCGTGGCTGGGTCGCCGAATGGACTCCGCAGCTATACACCTTCCATGGTGGCCGGCTCGATCTGTCGCCGGACGAGCAGACGCGCTGGGTTGGCACCCCGCGGATGAGCGCCATCACCCGATCCCTGCTGGGCGACCTGGAAGTGCATTTCGCCTGCCGGATCACCGAGGTGTATCGCGGCGAAGAACACTGGCACCTGCAGGATGCCGAAGGCTTCACCCATGGTCCGTTCAGCCATGTGGTCATCGCCACCCCGGCACCCCAGGCAACCGCGCTGCTGGCCTCCGCGCCAAAACTCGCTGGCGCCGCCGCCGGGGTAAAAATGGACCCTACCTGGGCCGTTGCACTGGCGTTCGAGACCCCCCTGGAAACACCAATGGAAGGCTGCTTCGTGCAGGACAGTCCGATTGACTGGCTGGCTCGTAATCGCAGCAAACCAGGGCGCGACAACACCCTCGACACCTGGGTGCTGCACGCCAACAGTGCCTGGAGTCGCCAGCATATCGACTTGCCCAAAGAAGCAGTGATCGAGCAATTGCACGGCGCGTTCGCCGAGCTCTTGCACGATGCCATGCCCGCACCCAGCTTCAGCCTGGCCCACCGCTGGCTCTATGCCCGCCCTGCCAGCAGCCATGAGTGGGGCACCCTGGCTGATGCGGACCTGGGCCTGTATGCGTGCGGCGACTGGTGCCTTTCCGGACGCGTCGAAGGTGCTTGGCTCAGCGGCCAGGAAGCTGCCCGACGCTTGCATGCACACTTGCAGTGAACTGCATTAGACCGAGTTGAAGGCTGGTAACCGTAGGAGCCGCCAACAATCCTGTACAAACAGTTTGACTTGTACACCTTTGAATCTATGATGAACCTATGTTGTACAGACTTTCAGCTCTGTACAGGTTTAGATTCCGAGGTGTTCGATGCCCCTGCCCCCTGCCAAACCGAAAATCGCCATCAGCGCCTGCCTGATGGGTTTTGACGTGCGCTACAACGGCGGGCACAAGGCTTCTCGCCTGTGCATCCAGGTCCTCAGCGACTATTTCGATTTCGTCCCGATCTGCCCTGAAGTCGCCATCGGCCTGGGCACCCCGCGCCAGCCAATCCGCCTGGTAGGGGATGCGGATGCACCTCAGGCCGTCGGCACTGTCGACCGCGAGATCAACGTCACCCGGCCGCTGGCGGACTATGGTCGGCACATGGCGGCGGAACTTGACGATATCTGCGGTTACATCTTCATGCAGCAATCCCCTTCCTGCGGCCTGGAGCGGGTCAAGGTCTACCACGTCAATGGCGCACCGCAGAAGGGTGGTGGCCGGGGCATCTACGCCCAAGCGTTCTGTGCCCAGCAAGGAGACTTGCCGGTGGAAGAAGACGGTCGGCTGAACGACCCGGTGTTGCGAGAAAACTTTATCACCCGTGTATTCGCCTACAGCGCCTGGCAACAGTTGTTGCACGAAGGCCTGAGTCGCCGCGCACTGACAACATTTCACTCACGCTACAAGTACCTGCTGATGGCCCACAACCCGGTGCAATACAAAGCGCTCGGCAATTTGCTGGGCAACATGGGGCAGACCGACCCGAAAGAGCTCGGACCACGCTACTTCAGCCTGTTGATGGCGGCCCTGAAGCAATGCGCAACCCGCCGCACCCACACCAATGTCTTGCAGCACCTCTGCGGTTACCTGAAAAAAGCCATCAGCGCCGAGGACAAGAAAGAGGTGCAAAACCTCATCGGGCAATACCGCCAAGGCATCGTGCCGCTGGTGGTGCCGCTGACGTTGCTCAAGCATCACTTTCGCCAGCATCCCGACCCGTACATCGATCAGCAGGCGTACCTGCAACCCCACCCGGAAAATCTCAGCCTGCGAAATGCAATCTAATGAAATCCCGACTCGACAGCAGCGCCAGCGAAGACTTTGGTGCCGACTTCAAGAAGGCCCTGGATGATGGCTGGCTGCCGATTCGCGAAGTTGCCCGGCAGACTGGGGTGAACGCCGTGACACTGCGAGCCTGGGAACGTCGCTACGGCCTGATCGTGCCGCACCGCACGCCCAAGGGGCACCGGCTGTTCTCGGCTGAACATGTCCAACGTATTCTGACGATTCTCACCTGGCTCAACCGCGGCGTGGCCGTCAGCCAGGTCAAGCAACTGCTCGACACGCCGCAGGCTTTCAGCGAACTCGTTGAAAACGATTGGCAAGTGTTGCGCAATACCCTGTTCACCGCCGTCACGCAGCTGACCGAACGCCCCCTGGACGACACCATCAACCAAGCCATGGCGTTGTACCCGCCGCGCACCCTGTGCGAGCAGTTACTCATGCCCCTGCTGGCGGAGCTGGAACAACGCTGGCAAGGCCAGTTCGGCACGCAAATGGAGCGAGGATTTTTTTACTCCTGGCTCAGAAGCAAATTTGGCGCGCGCCTCTACCACAACAACCGCCAGTTACACGGCGCGCCACTGCTGCTGATCAATCAATCGGATCTGCCACTCGAACCTCACGTGTGGCTCACGGCCTGGTTGATCAGCAGTGCCGATTGCCCGGTGCAAGTGTTTGACTGGCCATTGCCCGCCGGTGAACTTGCGCTGGCTGTCGATTTTCTGCAAGCACGGGGCGTACTGCTTTATTCCAGCAAAGCCATAAAACTTTCAACATTGCCGAAACTTTTAAACAGCCTCAGTTGCCCAAAAATGATCGTCGGAGCGACGGTGTGCATCCACCACACCGAGTTGTGCGCAATAACTTCCGAAATCAGTGACCTGTACCTGGCCGACAGCCCCTTGGCGGCGCACCAGGCACTCGTTCAACGCGGGCTCATCTAATGGCGTTTGTTCAATGAAACGGGCGAACACAACAATGCAATTGATCTGGCTGCGCAGCGACCTGCGCCTGCATGACAACACCGCCCTCTCGGCCGCGGCAGCCCGTGGCCCGACCGTGGCGGTGTATCTATTGAGCCCGGAGCAATGGCGCGAACATGATGATGCCCCCTGCAAAGTGGACTTCTGGCTGCGCAACCTGCAGGCGTTGAGTGGTGCGCTGGGCCAGTTGAACATTCCCCTGCTGATCCGCCATGCCCCACGCTGGGATGACGCACCGGCAGTGCTGCTCGAGTTGTGCCGGCAATTGCAGATCGATGCGGTGCATCTCAACGAGGAATACGGCATCCACGAAACCCGCCGCGATGCAGCGGTAGCCCAGGCCCTGAAAGCCGAAGGCATCGAGGTCCATGACTATCTCGACCAACTGCTATTCAAGCCCGGCAGTGTGCTGACCAAAACCGGTAGTTACTTTCAGGTCTTCAGTCAGTTCCGCAAAGTCTGTTATGAACGACTGCATCATTCACTGCCCAGCCTGGTACGCACACCACTGGCGCAAACCGCACTGAATATTGCCAGCGACGCCATCCCGACGCAGGTCGAAGGGTTCGACGCCCCCCCGGAGAGCCTGCGTGAGCTGTGGCCGGCCGGTGAAGACGAAGCCCGGCGCCGTCTCGACAGTTTTACCGACATACAGATCGACTACTACCAGAGCGAGCGCGACTTTCCGGCAAAACCCGGCACCAGCCAGCTCTCGGCCTATCTGGCCGCCGGGGTGATTTCGCCCCGCCAGTGCCTGCATGCCGCGCTGCAAAGCAACCAGGGCGAGTTCGAAAGCGGCAAGGTCGGCGCCATCACCTGGATCAATGAACTGCTGTGGCGCGAGTTCTACAAACACATCCTGGTGGGCTACCCGCGGGTTTCTCGTCACCGTGCCTTTCGCCCGGAAACCGAAGCCCTGGCGTGGCGCAACGCCCCTGAAGAACTGGCCGCCTGGCAGCAGGGCCGCACCGGTTTGCCGATCATCGACGCAGCCATGCGCCAACTGCTGGAAACCGGCTGGATGCACAATCGCCTGCGCATGGTGGTGGCGATGTTCCTGACCAAGAACCTGCTGATCGACTGGCGCGAGGGCGAACGCTTTTTCATGCGCCATCTGATCGACGGCGACCTGGCCGCGAACAACGGCGGCTGGCAATGGAGTTCGTCCACCGGCACCGATTCGGCGCCTTATTTCCGTATCTTCAACCCGCTGAGCCAGTCGGAAAAATTCGACGCCGAAGGCTTGTTCATCAAGCACTGGCTCCCGCAACTGTCGGGGCTCGATAAAAAGGCTGTGCATAACCCGGCGCATCTTGGCGGTTTGTTCGGCGTGGCAGGTTATCCGGCGCCGATCGTCGACCTGAGCACCTCCCGCGCCCGCGCCCTGGCTGCCTTCAAGAATCTGCCGTCGCGGCAGACTGCCGGGAGCCTCCATGAATAACCTCCTGCAGCGTCTCTATGAACACCAGATGGAATTTGGCCGGGCGACTGGCTTTCTGCAAAGGAGAATGGGATGAATCTTACCCCTCCACGACGATACTGGTTGACCGGTGCGAGTAACGGCATTGGCGCCGCGCTGGCTGAAGAAATACTCAAGAGCGGCGCCCACCTGGCTGTTAGCGCCCGCTCGCTGGCCCCACTGAAAGTCTTGTCCCTGCGTTACCCCGGAAAAGTATTGGTGGTCGCTGGTGACTTGACCAACAGCCAGACAGTACGTGAAATCGGCGAACGGATTGCTCGGGACTGGGGCTCTCTGGACACCGTGATCCTTAACGCCGGCACCTGCGAATACGTCGATGGCAAGCAGTTCGACGCCTCGATCATCGAGCATGTGGTGCGCACCAACCTGCTCGCCAGCAGCTTCTGCATCGAAGCCGCGTTGCCATTGCTGCGCGCTGGTACCGCACCGCACCTGGTGGGCTTGGCCAGCTCGGTGACTTACCTGCCACTGCCCCGCGCCGAAACTTATCGCGGCTCGAAAGCCGGGATGCGTTACCTGTTCGAATCCCTGCGCATCGACCTCGCACCGGAAGGGATCGAAGTCACAATGGTCAATCCCGGGTTCGTCCAGACGACACTGAACGGGAAAAATGATTTACCCATGCCACTCTCCTGGAAGGCAGGGAAAGCTGCGCAGCACATCTTCCACGAAATCAGGAGCCGACCACTGGAGATCGCGCTGCCGGGGATGCTCATGTCCACCCTATGGCCGCTACCGAAAATGCTCGACCGGACGAAGCTGGCGATTGGCAAACGCATGGTTCGCAGCAGCCCGCCAATCATGGATCAGTTGTGATCGAAAGACTTGCAGCGGATGCCAGCGACTGAGCGTCCGTCAGAGCTTTCACACGGTGCCGGCTGACTGCCTTACACTGCGCGCCATGAAAAACATCCCTCACCTACAAATCGCCACCCCCGCGGTGACCTGCTCGACTTGTGCAGCCTGCTGCTGCCAGCTCGAAGTCATGCTGATCACCGATACCGGCGTGCCCGAGCGATTCATCGACACCGATGACTGGGGTGGAGAGGTCATGTTGCGCCTGGACGACGGCTGGTGTGCCGCGCTGGATCGCAACACGATGATGTGCACCATCTACGAAAAACGCCCGCTGATCTGCAGGGAATTCGAGATGGGGGCGGCGGAATGCATCGAAGAGCGCCAAGGGATTTCGACGGCGTATCGCTGAAACTCAATGTGGGAGCCAGCAGGCTAGCTCCCACAGGGTATGTTGCTCAGACAGTGATCCTTACAACGGCATCGTGTAATGCAGCGCGTAACTTTCTATACCATCGTTCGGGCTGGTAATCCCGGCATTGGAATAGTGCGTCGCGCGAATTCCGACTTCATGCCCACCGGCAAAGCGCAGTCCCACACCTAAGCGGTCCTCGAACTGAAACGCGCTGCCCAGTTCATTGCTTTCGACTTCAGTACTGGCGAACACCGCCACGCCAAACCCGAGCTCGACGTAAGGCTTAACGCTCTGACCGGCGAACTCGTAAACAAACACTGGCGAAAATGAAAGGCTGTGATTACTGGTGGTCTCGTCGCCATCCCAATAGGTGTAGGCGCCGCTCCAGTAACCGGTTAAACGACCCACGTCGCTCTGCCACCAACTCTTGTCCCAATCGAATTGCATGCCCAATCGATAAGTCATGGTTGATTCGCCGGTCTGACCGACTCCGAACTCCACGCCTGCTGCTTGCGCAGTGAAACTGTGCCCCATCAATGCAGCCGCAATCGCGGCCAAACAAAATAGTCGCTTCATAGAAACATCCTTATCCCAACGATTACGTTCGGTATTTTATTGATCTACGTTCACAGCTATAGAAGTCGACGGTTATTCAGAAGTTCAGCCCAAATTCTTCCTCTGCCCAGAAAATTGCTTACCCTTCAAAGCTTCGCACAACACCAGCGTTATTCCACAGTATCGGCAATATATTTGTGAAATGAACAGGATCGGCGCTCGTCCAGAATTGCGCAGCACGAGCAGGCCCGGCGGCCAGTAATTCGCGCTCGGCGAGCAAGCGCTGAAGCTGACGCGCAACCGCCGCACCTGTATCGATCAGGCTGATGTCGTCGGGGATCATCTGTTTGAGCAAGGGCTTGAGGAAAGGGTAATGGGTGCAGCCCAGGATGATGGTGTCGGCACCCTCGGCAAGCAGCGGCCGGACGTAACGCTCCAGCAGCTGGTGCAGGACGGGACTGTGCAAGTCGCCTTTTTCGATCAACTCGACCAACCCCGGGCAAGGTTGGGTGATCACTCGAACGTCGGTGGCGAAGCGGTCGAGCAACGCGGCGAACTTGGCGCTCTGCAGGGTTCCCGTCGTGGCCAGCACGCCGACCACGCCACTGCGGGTAGCGGCAGCGGCCGGCTTGACGGCGGGCTCCATGCCGACGATGGGCCATTGCGGGTAATCGCGACGCAAGTCGGCAACACCGGCGACAGTGGCGGTGTTGCAGGCCAGGACAAGGGCCTTGGCGCCCTGGCGTTGAAAAAACTCGGCCATGACGCTGCAACGCTGCTGGATAAATTCCGGGGTTTTCTCGCCGTAGGGAATGTTCCCGCAATCGGCGACATACAACAGGGATTCGTCAGGCAACAAACGCTGGATCTCGGCTAGCACCGAAAGCCCGCCGACACCGGAGTCGAATACGCCAATCGGCGCTTCACGCATGCTTGGGCCCACAGACGCTGCAACCCGGATCTCGCTTGACTCGCAATTCGCGAAAGCGCGAACCCAAGGCGTCGATCAGCAGCAGGCGCCCTACCAGCGGCTCGCCGAATCCGGCCAGCAACTTCAACGCTTCAAGCGCTTGCAGGCTGCCGACCAGTCCCACCAACGGCCCGACCACCCCGGCCTCACTGCAGGTCAATTCAGCTTCGCTGCCGTGCCCATATAGACAGTGGTAGCACGGGCTTTCTGCTCGACGCGGATCGAACACCGACAACTGCCCTTCAAGGCGAATCGCCGCACCACTGACCAGCGGCTTGCTGGCGCTCACGCAAGCCGCGTTGACCGCTTCACGGGTGGAGAAATTGTCCGAGCAATCGAGGACCAGGTCTACGGCGGCGACAGTAGCGGCCAGGGAATCTTCATCGAGTGCTGCACGATGAGCGATCAAGCGGATTTCGGGGTTGATCGCCGTCAGGCGCTTGATTGCCGAATCGACTTTGCCCATGCCGACGCTGTCGGTGTCGTGAATGATCTGGCGCTGCAGGTTGGTCAGGTCGACCGTGTCGAAATCCGCCAGATGTAATTCGCCAACCCCTGCGGCGGCGAGGTACAGCGCCACCGGCGCACCAAGGCCACCGAGGCCGACGATCAATACTCGGCTGTCCTTGAGCCGCAACTGGCCGTCGATATCGATGTGTTGCAGCAGAATCTGCCGACTGTAACGCAGCAACTCCTGATCATTCAGCACGGCAGGCGCCCCAGACTGATGCGTTGGTGACCGCCCAGATCGGTGCGGCTGTGAACTTGCTCGAAACCGCGGGTCAACAGCAAATCGCGGACGGCCTCGGCCTGATCGTAACCATGCTCGAGCATCAGCCAGCCGCCCGTGTCGAGATGGTCCGGCGCCTGGGCGACGATCAGACGCAGATCATCAAGCCCGTCGACACCGGCCACCAGGGCGCTGGCCGGTTCAAAACGCACATCGCCCTCGACCAGGTGCGGGTCGGTGGCTGCGATGTAGGGCGGGTTACTGATGATCAGTTGAAAACGTTGGCCTTCCAGGGCGCTAAACCAATGGCTGCTCAGTACCTTGGCGTTATTCAGATGCAGGCGTTGGCGGTTGCGTTCGGCCAGGGCTACGGCTTCCAGCACGCGATCCACGGCAGTCACGCTCCAGGCCGGACGCTCGCTGGCCAGGGCCAAGGCAATCGCGCCACTGCCAGTGCCCAGGTCGAGTACTTTGGCGGGGGTGGCCGGCAACAGCTCCAACGCGGCCTCCACCAGCAACTCGGTGTCTGGCCGCGGGATCAGCGTGTGCGGCGCAACTTCCAGGTCGAGCTTCCAGAAACCTTGCTGGCCAAGAATGTACGCCACCGGTTCACCGCTGCGGCGGCGCTGCAAATACTCGGCGAAGGTCAACGCCGCTTCGCTCGGCACGATGCGTTCCGGCCAGGTGTGCAGGAAGCTGCGGGACTTGCCCAGCGCAGCCGCCAGCAACAGTTCGGCATCCAGGCGCGCCGTGGGCGAGTCGGGCAGATCGGCTGCACGCAACAAACTGGCAATGATCGTCATTTACTCACCTATCGCGGCCAGTTGATCGGCCTGGTACTCGGCCAGCAACGGCTCGATCACGGCATCGACGCCCCCGGCGAGGATTTCGTCGAGCGAATACAGCGTCAGGTTCACCCGGTGGTCGGTCACCCGGCCCTGGGCAAAGTTGTAGGTACGGATACGTTCGGAGCGGTCCCCCGAGCCCACCAGCAGCTTGCGCTCACTGGCGATGGCATTGGCGGCGGCACTGGTTTGCTGGTCATTGAGCTTGGCCGACAGCCAGGACATCGCCCGCGCACGGTTCTTGTGCTGCGAACGCTCTTCCTGGCACTCCACGACAATACCGGACGGCAAGTGTGTGATGCGGATCGCCGAATCGGTCTTGTTCACGTGCTGACCGCCCGCACCGGAGGAGCGGTAGGTATCGATGCGCAGGTCTGCCGGGTTGATCTCGATCGCTTCCTGCTCGTCCGGCTCGGGCAACACCGCCACGGTGCAGGCCGACGTGTGGATGCGTCCCTGGGACTCGGTCGCCGGCACCCGTTGCACGCGGTGGGCGCCGGACTCGAACTTCAGCTTGCCATAGACGTTGTCGCCTTCGACTCGCGCAATCACTTCCTTATAGCCGCCGTGTTCACCCTCGTTTTCCGAGAGGATCTCCACCCGCCAGCCGCGACGCTCGGCGTAACGCGAGTACATGCGGAACAAGTCGCCAGAGAAAATCGCCGCCTCGTCACCGCCGGTGCCGGCGCGGATTTCGAGGAATACGTTGCGCCCGTCATTCGGGTCCTTGGGCAGCAACATGCGTTGCAGGTTGGCTTCGAGCTCGACCAGGCGCTCCTTGGCTTCGCGGACTTCTTCCACGGCCATCTCGCGCATGTCCGGGTCGCTATCCTTGAGCAGCGCCTGGGCGCCTTCGAGGTCACCCTGCACCTTGAGCAACTGTTTGTAGGTTTCGACGATCGGCTCGACTTCCGCGTATTCCTTGGAATAGGCACGGAACTTGTTCTGATCGGAAATGACCTCGCCATCGCCAAGCAAGGCGGTCAATTCCTCGAAACGGTCCTGGAGGATGTCCAGCTTATTGAGCAGTGACGCTTTCATTGCGGTTTCTTATCCGAAAAGCTTTCCGATGAGCCCTCACCGAGGGCAAAGAGTTCCTGGGCCATCGCCAGCGCATCGAGGCGACCTTCGGCAGAGAGCTTTTTCAATTGCACGCTCGGTGCGTGCAAGAGTTTATTGGTCAGGCCGCGTGCCAGTTGCACCAGCACCTCCTCGGGGCTGCTGCCATTGGCCAGCAGACGCTGGGCCTTTTGCAATTCTTCGTCGCGCAGGCGCTCGCTCTGTTGACGATAGGCCTTGAGCACGTCCACCGCCGCCAACTCACGCAGGCGCACCATGAAGTCTTCGGCGCCCACCGAGACCATCTCTTCGGCCGCCTGGGCTGCACCCTGGCGACTCTTGAGGTTCTCGGCGACCACTTCGTGGAGATCGTCGACGCTGTAGAGGTATACGTCGTCCAACTCGCCGACTTCTGGCTCGATATCCCGTGGCACGGCAATATCGACCATGAAGATCGGTTTGTGCTTGCGCAGTTTCAGGGCGCTTTCAACGGCGCCCTTGCCAAGGATCGGCAACTGGCTCGCCGTGGAACTGATGACAATGTCGCTGCGCACCAACTCTGCCGGAATGTCCGATAGCAGCACCGCATGGGCGCCAAACTGCTCGGCCAGAATACTCGCGCGCTCCAGCGTGCGGTTGGCCACCACGATACGTTTCACGCCCAGGTCGTGCAGATGGCGGGCGACCAGTGTAATGGTCTCGCCGGCACCGATCAGCAAGGCCTGGCTACGTTGCAGGTCACTGAAGATCTGTTTGGCCAGGCTGACCGCGGCAAACGCCACGGACACCGGGTTCTCGCCGATGGCGGTGTCGGTGCGCACTTGCTTGGCCGCATTGAACGTCGCCTGGAACAAGCGCCCGAGCAACGGTCCGACGGTGCCGGCCTCGCGAGCCACGGCGTAGGCCGACTTCATCTGGCCGAGGATCTGCGGCTCGCCCAACACCAGCGAATCAAGCCCGGAAGCGACTCGCATCATGTGACGAACTGCCGCATCGTCTTCGTGCACATAAGCACTCGCACGCAGCTCATCGAGGCTCAAATGATGATATTCGGCCAGCCAGCGCAACACGGTATCCGCCGACAGGTGATCCTGCTCTATATAGAGTTCACTGCGATTGCAGGTGGAGAGGATCGCAGCTTCGCGGCTGTCGGTGAGTCGGCAGAGCTGCTGCAAGGCCTCGACCAGCTGTTCAGGGGTAAAGGCCACGCGCTCGCGGACGTCTACTGAAGCAGTCTTGTGGTTAATACCGAGTGCAAGGAAGGCCATTCAAAGTCGCTGGTGGTGACGTGAAGCCGGCAATTGTCCTACTTCGCCAGATTCAGAACAACTACTCGATATCTATTGGCCTGGTAGGCGGTATCCCGACCTGCGATCCATTCTCGTTTCAGCCTTTGTAGGAGCTGCCGCAGGCTGCGATCTTTTGATCTTGAAAAAGCAAAATCAAAAGATCGCAGCCTGCGGCAGCTCCTACAGGGTGGGGCCGGGCATGGGGTGTGACGGTAAATTGCCGGGGCCGGTTATGTTTGACCGAAGGCTTGTGTCATGATGATCCGACCGCAGGTTAGTCGTCCTCTTCCTATATGAATAGATCTTCCGCGTTGCTCCTCGCCCTTGTCTTTCTCAGCGGCTGCCAGGCCTTGGCTCCCGTGTCGACGGATGACCCGTCGCCGGTCGAAGACTCCACCCCGGCCCCTGAAAAGCCCAAGGTCTACAGTTCATTCAGCGAAGACACCGTCTTCAGCCTGCTGAGTGCGGAGCTGGCTGGCCAGCGCAATCGTTTCGACATCGCCCTGGACAACTACGTGACCCAGGCCATCAATACCCAGGATCCGGGCATCTCCGAGCGGGCATTCCGCATTGCCGAGTACCTGGGCGCCGACCAGGCCGCCCTGGACACGGCACTGATCTGGGCCAAAAACGCGCCGGACGACCTTGAGGCCCAGCGGGCCGCCGCCGTGCAGTTGGCACGCGCCGGGCGCTATGACGATTCCATGGTCTACATGGAGAAAGTGCTGCAGGGCAAGGGCGATACCCATTTCGACTTCCTCGCTCTGTCCGCGGCCGATACCGACCAGGACACGCGCAATGGCCTGATGAAAAGTTTTGACCGTTTGCTGCAGCGCCACCCGAACAACGGCCAGCTGATTTTTGGCAAGGCTTTGCTGCTGCAACAGGATGGCGACACCAAAGGCGCGCTGACCCTGCTGGAAGACAATCCGCCGGACGACGGCGAAATCGCCCCGATCCTGCTGCGCGCACGCTTGCTGCAGTCCCTTGATCGCGGCGACGAAGCCTTGCCCCTGCTGCAAAAAAGCATCAAGAAGTATCCGGATGACAAGCGCCTTCGCCTGACTTACGCGCGCATGCTGGTTGAACAGGACCGCATGGATGATGCCAAGGCCGAGTTCTCAAGCCTGGTGCAGCAATACCCCGAAGACGACGACCTGCGTTATTCCCTGGCGCTCGTCTGCCTGGAGGCCAAGGCCTGGGACGAGGCCAAGGGCTACCTTGAAGACCTGATCGCCCGTGACAGCCATGTCGACTCGGCGCACCTGAACCTTGGGCGCATTGCTGAAGAACGTAACGATCCCCAAGGCGCGCTGATCGAGTACGGCCAGGTCGGCCCGGGTAACGACTATTTGCCTGCACAACTGCGTCAGGCCGACATTCTGATGAATAACGGCAAGACTGCCGAAGCCCAGCGCAAGCTGGCGGCAGAGCGCGATGAGCAACCGGACTATGCGATCCAGTTGTACCTGATCGAAGCCGAAACCCTGTCCGCCAACAAACAGGGGGACAAGGCCTGGAAAGTCCTGGAACAAGCCCTGCAAAAATACCCGGACGACCTGAATCTGCTTTATACCCGCGCCATGCAGGCGGAAAAACGCAATGACCTGGCACAAATGGAAAAAGACCTGCGCCTGATCATCAAGCGCGATCCAGACAATGCCATGGCATTGAACGCCCTCGGTTATACCCTGTCTGACCGCACGACGCGGTACGCCGAAGCCAAGGCGCTGATCGAGCAAGCGCACCGGATCACTCCGGAAGACCCGGCGGTTCTCGACAGCCTCGGCTGGGTGAACTACCGCATGGGCAATCTCGACGAAGCCGAGCGCCTGCTGCGCCAGGCCCTGGAGCGCTTCCCCGACCAGGAAGTCGCCGCCCACCTCGGTGAAGTCCTGTGGGCCAATGGCAAGCAACGCGAAGCGCGGCAAATCTGGGGCAAGTTCCTCAAGGATCAGCCCGACAGCCCTACCCTGCGCAGTACCATCAAGCGCCTGACCGGATCAGAGACTCTTTAAGATTATGTTTTTGCGCCACCTCATCGTTTTCAGTTTTATCGCCCTGCTCGCCGGCTGTGCGGGTTTCACTGCCCGCGAATCGGTCGTGGGCCACGGCAGCCCAGCGCAATGGCGCGAGCACAAACTGCAACTTGCGAGTCTTGATGGCTGGCAGATCGACGGCAAGATCGGCATCCGTGCGCCCAAGGACTCCGGCAGCGGCACGCTGTTCTGGCTGCAACGCCAGGAGTACTACGACATCCGCCTCTCGGGCCCATTGGGTCGCGGTGCAGCGCGCCTGACCGGGCGTCCGGGCAAGGTTTCCCTGGAGGTCGCCAACCAGGGACGCTACGAAGCGCCTTCCCCGGATGCCCTGCTTGAAGAACAGCTGGGCTGGAAGCTGCCGGTTTCCAACCTGGCCTGGTGGGTCCGCGGGCTCCCCGCACCGGACAGCAAAAGCCGCCTGACGCTCGATGGCGACAGCCGTCTGGCCAACCTCGAACAGGACGGCTGGCAGGTCGAGTACACGGCCTACACCGAGCAGAATGGTTACTGGTTGCCCGAGCGGATCAAACTGCACGGCACCGACCTGGATGTCACGCTGGTGATCAAGGCCTGGCAACCACGCAAATTGGGGCAATGACATGCCAGCCAATCGCCTGACCCTGCCGTCGCCGGCCAAACTCAATTTGATGCTGCACATTCTGGGTCGCCGTGAAGACGGCTACCATGAGCTACAGACGCTGTTTCAATTTCTCGACTACGGCGACGAAATCACCTTTGCCGTGCGCGACGACGGTGTCATTTGCCTGCACACCGAGTTCGAAGGCGTCCCCCACGACAGTAACTTGATCGTCAAGGCCGCGAAAAAACTTCAGGCGCAATCCGGCTGCTCGCTCGGTATTGATATCTGGATCGATAAAGTCCTGCCCATGGGCGGCGGCATCGGCGGCGGCAGTTCGAATGCCGCCACCACCCTGCTCGGCCTCAATCACCTCTGGCAACTGGGTTGGGACGAGGATCGGCTGGCCGCGCTGGGCTTGACGCTGGGCGCCGATGTCCCGGTTTTCGTGCGCGGCCATGCGGCTTTCGCCGAGGGCGTGGGCGAGAAACTGACCCCTGTCGACCCGGAGGAACCCTGGTATCTCGTGCTGGTGCCGCAAGTCTCTGTAAGTACGGCAGAAATTTTTTCAGATCCGTTGTTGACACGTAACACTCCTCCCATTAAAGTGCGCCCCGTTCCCAAGGGAAACAGTCGAAATGACTGCTTGCCGGTGGTAGCAAGGCGTTATCCAGAGGTACGTAACGCATTGAATTTGTTAGGTAATTTTACCGAAGCAAAACTCACCGGAACTGGAAGTTGTGTGTTTGGGGGCTTCCCAAGCAAAGCTGAAGCTGATAAAGTCTCGGCCCTTCTTACAGAGACCCTTACAGGGTTTGTAGCAAAAGGAAGCAACATCTCGATGTTGCATCGCAAGCTGCAAAGTCTGCTCTAAAGGAACCGATTACTGGGTAATCGTTGCAACAGATACAGGGGCGTCGCCAAGCGGTAAGGCAGCAGGTTTTGATCCTGCCATGCGTTGGTTCGAATCCAGCCGCCCCTGCCATTTTCTATACTCATCCAGGTTACCCTCAGCCTCTAGGTACTGCGCGTGTCCAAGATGATGGTCTTTACGGGGAATGCTAACCCCGATCTGGCTCGGCGTGTCGTACGTCAGCTGCATATCCCTCTCGGTGACATCTCTGTCGGTAAATTCTCCGACGGCGAAATTACAGCCGAGATCAATGAAAACGTCCGCGGTAAAGATGTCTTCATTATTCAGCCGACTTGCGCTCCGACCAACGATAACCTGATGGAACTGGTAGTGATGGCTGATGCCTTCCGCCGCTCCTCGGCTACTCGTATCACTGCTGTTATTCCTTACTTTGGTTATGCCCGCCAGGATCGCCGTCCGCGTTCCGCACGTGTAGCTATCAGCGCGAAAGTCGTGGCTGACATGCTTACCGTAGTCGGCATCGACCGTGTTCTCACGGTTGATCTGCATGCTGACCAAATCCAGGGTTTCTTCGATATTCCGGTAGATAACATCTACGGCTCCCCGGTTCTGGTGGATGACATTGAAGATCAGCGCTTCGAAAACCTGATGATCGTATCCCCGGACATTGGTGGCGTCGTGCGTGCACGTGCCGTTGCCAAATCCCTGGGCGTGGATCTCGGGATCATCGACAAACGCCGTGAGAAAGCCAATCACTCTGAAGTGATGCATATCATCGGTGATGTCGAAGGGCGTACCTGTATTCTGGTCGATGACATGGTCGATACCGCCGGCACCCTGTGCCACGCGGCCAAGGCCTTGAAAGAGCATGGCGCTGCCAAGGTTTTCGCCTACTGCACGCACCCTGTGTTGTCCGGTCGGGCGATCGAAAACATCGAAAATTCCGTGCTGGACGAGCTGGTGGTGACTAACACCATCCCGCTGTCCGCTGCAGCACAAGCCTGTGCGCGTATCCGCCAACTGGATATCGCACCGGTAGTTGCCGAGGCGGTTCGCCGCATCAGCAATGAAGAATCGATCAGCGCGATGTTCCGCTAAGGGCCCTGCCCTTCTCGAAATGTCTCGTTGACGAAAAGCGCCCCGCCCCGGCATTCCTGTCGGGGCGGGGCTTTTTTGCCCATATCGCCTTTAGCGCTGGTCGCAAACGCTGGGGCGAGTGTGGTTATTTTGGAGATACAACATGAACGATTTTACTCTGAATGCTGAAGTGCGTTCCGACCTGGGGAAAGGTGCGAGCCGCCGCCTGCGTCGTCTCGCAAGCCTGGTTCCAGCTGTAGTTTACGGTGGCGACAAAGCCCCTGAATCCATCAGCATGCTGGCCAAAGAAGTTGCCAAACTGCTCGAAAACGAAGCGGCTTACAGCCACATCATCGAGCTGAACGTTGGTGGCACCAAGCAAAACGTCGTAATCAAAGCTCTGCAACGTCACCCGGCCAAAGGCCACGTGATGCACGCTGACTTCGTACGCGTAGTTGCCGGCCAGAAGCTGACCGCTATCGTTCCAGTGCACTTCATCAACGAAGAAGCACCGACCAAGAAAGGCGGCGAAATCTCGCACGTTGTTGCCGAGATCGAAGTTTCCTGCCTGCCGAAAGATCTGCCTGAGTTCATCGAAGTCGACCTGGCTGACGCTGAAATCGGTTCGATCATTCACCTGTCCGACCTCAAAGCCCCTAAAGGCGTTGAGTTTGTTGCTCTGGCACACGGCGATGACAAGGCTGTTGCCAACGTCCACGCTCCACGTGTTGCTCCAGAAGCTGCAGAAGGCGCTGCAGAGTAATTTACTCTGCGCTGCCGGAGTGACCGGAAACATCGCGGACTAGAGCGTAGCGAGAAAGCGGGCGAGAACGCGGAGTTTACATCATGGTAAATGAGCAATTTTCGTCCACTTTCGCCGCACTCCCTGATTGCGGCGATGTTATCCACCACTCCAATGAAGGGCCCCTATCGTGACTGCCATTAAACTGATCGTTGGCTTGGGAAATCCAGGCGCTGAATACGAACAGACCCGGCATAACGCAGGGGCCCTTTTTGTTGAGCGCATCGCGAACGCACAAGGTGTGAATCTTGTGGCGGACCGCAAATATTTCGGCCTGACCGGGCGCTTTTCGCATCAGGGTCAGGATGTTCGTCTGCTGATTCCCACCACGTACATGAACCGTAGCGGCCAGGCCGTGGCGGCCCTTGCAGGTTTCTTCCGCATCAAGCCTGAAGAAATCCTCGTGGCACACGACGAACTCGATCTTCCTCCGGGCGTTGCCAAACTCAAAGTGGGCGGCGGCCATGGCGGTCATAACGGTTTGCGCGACATCATTGCGCAACTGGGCAATCAGAACACTTTCCACCGCCTGCGGCTTGGCATCGGTCACCCGGGCGTCGCCAGCATGGTTTCAAATTTCGTCCTGGGTCGTGCGCCACGCGCCGAACAGGAAAAACTCGATGCCAGCATCGACTTTGCCCTCGGCGTGCTGCCGGATATCCTCGCCGGTGAATGGAACCGCGCGATGAAAAACCTGCACAGCCAGAAGGCCTGACTTTTACCCGAGGGGAAACACCATGGGATTCAATTGCGGCATCGTCGGCCTGCCTAACGTCGGCAAGTCCACCCTGTTCAACGCCCTGACCAAATCCGGTATCGCGGCCGAGAACTTCCCCTTCTGCACCATCGAGCCCAACAGCGGTATCGTGCCGATGCCGGATCCGCGCCTGCAGGCCCTGGCGGAAATCGTCAATCCAAAGCGCATCCTGCCGACCACCATGGAATTCGTCGACATCGCAGGTCTCGTGGCCGGCGCGTCGAAAGGTGAAGGCCTGGGCAACAAGTTTTTGGCCAACATCCGTGAAACCGATGCCATCGCCCACGTGGTCCGCTGCTTCGAAGACGAGAACGTGATTCACGTCTCCAACAGCGTCGACCCCAAACGCGACATCGAAATCATCGACCTGGAACTGATCTTCGCCGACCTCGACAGCTGCGAGAAGCAACTGCAGAAAGTCGCGCGCAACGCCAAGGGCGGCGACAAGGACGCAGTGGTCCAGAAAGGCCTGCTGGAGCAATTGATCTCGCACTTCACCGAAGGCAAGCCGGCGCGCAGCCTGATGAAGAACATGGGCACCGACGAGAAGGCGGTGATCAAGGGCTTCCACCTGCTGACCACCAAGCCGGTCATGTACATCGCCAACGTCGCTGAAGACGGTTTCGAGAACAACCCGCACCTGGACGTGGTCAAGGCCATCGCCGAAGAAGAAGGCGCCATGGTTGTTCCGGTGTGCAACAAGATCGAAGCGGAAATCGCCGAGCTCGATGACGGTGAAGAGAAAGACATGTTCCTCGAAGCCCTGGGCCTCGAAGAGCCTGGCCTGAACCGCGTGATCCGCGCTGGCTACGAAATGCTGCACCTGCAGACTTACTTCACCGCCGGTGTCGAAGAAGTCCGCGCCTGGACCGTGCGAGTCGGTGCTACCGCACCACAAGCTGCAGGCGTGATCCATACCGACTTCGAAAAGGGCTTCATCCGCGCCGAAGTGATCGCCTACAACGACTTCATCCAGTACAAGGGTGAAGCCGGTACCAAGGAAGCAGGCAAATGGCGCCTGGAAGGCAAGGATTACATCGTCAAGGACGGCGACGTGATGCACTTCCGCTTCAACGTCTGACGTTCGCAACCATTAACAAAAAAAGCACCCTGGGGTGCTTTTTTTGTGGGCGCTTTAAACGGGGTTAGCCCGTCACCTTCGCGCGCGCCGCGTGCAGTTTCTTGTAGCTCTCGATCAGTCGCAGATGCCTGTCGAGGCCTTCCAGCTTCATGCTGGTAGGCGTCAAGCCGAAGAAGCGCACGCTGCCGTTCACGGAGCCGATCGCGGCGTCCATGCGCTCGTTGCCGAACATCCGGCGGAAGTTGGCCTCGTAATCGGCCAGCTCCAGGTCCTCGTCCAGCTCCATCTCCAGCACCACGTTCACGGCCTGGTAGAACAAGCCGCGCTCGACCGTGTTGTCGTTGTACTGGAGGAACATTTCCACCAGCTCCTTGGCCTCTTCAAATTTCTGCAAGACGAGATTGAGCAACAACTTCAACTCCAGGATCGTCAACTGACCCCAGACGGTATTGTCGTCGAATTCGATGCCGATCAAGGTGGTGATGTCGGTGTAGTCATCCAGCTCGCTGTCTTCCAGACGCTTGAGCAGTGACTTCAGGCCGGCCTTGTCCAGGCTGTGCAGATTGAGGATGTCCTCACGGAAAAACAGCGCTTTGTTGGTGTTATCCCAGATCAGGTCGTCAACCGGATAAATTTCCGAGTAATCCGGCACCAGAATGCGGCAGGCCGTCGCGCCGATGTGCTCATACACCGCCATGTACACTTCTTTGCCCATGCCTTCGAGAATGCCGAACAAGGTCGCGGCTTCCTCGGCATTGGAGTTTTCACCCTGGCCGGAGAAGTCCCACTCCACGAATTCGTAATCGGACTGGGCACTGAAGAAGCGCCACGACACCACGCCGCTCGAATCGATGAAGTGCTCGACGAAGTTGTTAGGCTCAGTCACCGCATGGCCTTCAAAGGTCGGCAGGGGCAAGTCATTGAGGCCTTCGAAGCTGCGGCCCTGCAACAACTCCGTCAGGCTGCGTTCCAGCGCCACTTCCAGGCTCGGGTGCGCGCCGAACGAGGCGAATACACCACCGGTACGCGGGTTCATCAAGGTGACGCACATTACCGGGAACTCGCCCCCCAGGGACGCATCCTTCACCAACACAGGGAACCCCTGCTCTTCCAGCGCCTGGATACCGGCCAGTATCGCGGGGTATTTCGCCAGCACGTCGGCCGGCACATCCGGCAGGGCAAATTCACCTTCGATGATTTCGCGCTTTACCGCGCGCTCGAAGATTTCCGACAAGCACTGCACCTGCGCTTCGGCCAGCGTATTACCGGCGCTCATGCCATTGCTCAGGTACAGGTTTTCGATCAGGTTGGAGGGGAAATACACCACCTCGCCGTCTGACTGGCGTACATACGGCAGCGAACAGATGCCGCGCTCTTCGTTGCCCGAGTTGGTGTCGATCAGATGCGAGCCACGCAACTCGCCATCGCGGTTGTAAACCCGCAGGCAGTAGGCGTCGAGAATCTCCGGCGGCAGTTCATCTTTAGGGCCAGGCTGGAACCAGCGTTCGTTCGGGTAGTGTACAAACGCCGCATTGGCGATGTCCTCTCCCCAGAACTGATCGTTGTAGAAGAAGTTACAGTTCAACCGCTCGATGAACTCGCCCAAGGCCGACGCCAACGCGCCCTCTTTGGTCGCGCCCTTGCCATTGGTAAAGCACATAGGCGAGTGCGCATCGCGGATATGCAGCGACCATACATTGGGCACGATATTGCGCCACGAAGCGATTTCGATCTTCATGCCCAGGTCGGCCAGAATGCCCGACATGTTGGCAATGGTCTGTTCCAGCGGCAGGTCTTTGCCCACGATGTAGGTGCCCGCCCCTGAACCTGAAATGGAAGCCGGCATCAGCAACGCCTGGGCGTCGGCATCCAGGTTCTCCACCTCTTCAATCACGAACTCAGGCCCGGCCTGCACCACCTTTTTGACGGTGCAGCGGTCGATGGAGCGCAAGATGCCCTGACGGTCTTTGTCGGAGATATCTGCCGGCAACTCGACCTGAATCTTGAAAATCTGGTTGTAGCGGTTTTCCGGGTCGACGATGTTGTTCTGCGACAGTCGGATGTTTTCGGTAGGGATATTGCGAGTGTCGCAGTACAACTTCACAAAGTAAGCCGCACACAACGCCGACGAAGCCAGGAAGTAGTCGAACGGACCCGGTGCCGAGCCATCGCCCTTATAGCGGATAGGCTGGTCGGCCACCACGGTGAAGTCATCGAACTTGGCTTCAAGTCGAAGGTTGTCGAGAAAATTGACCTTGATTTCCATGCGGGATACCACAATAGCGAGCAAACGAATGGCCGCCATTATCCGGCTTTTCAGCCGGAAGTCTTGTGCAAGCTCGCGCTAACGGCTTAGTGGCAGGTGATCAGGCCTTTTTGGCGCGTGGCAGGAAAATCGCCAATACACCCAATAACGGCAGGAATGAACACAGGAAGTACACGTATTCGATGCCGTGTATGTCCGCCAGGTGGCCCAGCAGCGCCGCGCCAATCCCACCGAAGCCGAACATCAGGCCGAAGAACACCCCGGCAATCATCCCGACATTGCCTGGCACCAACTCCTGGGCGTACACCACGATGGCCGAGAAGGCTGAGGCGAGGATGAAGCCGATGACTACACTCAGGACAGTGGTCCAGAACAGGTCCACATGCGGCAGCAGCAATGTGAACGGCGCAACGCCCAGGATCGAGAACCAGATCACCGCCTTGCGCCCGATTTTGTCGCCGATGGGCCCGCCGAAGAAGGTCCCCGCGGCCACCGCACCGAGAAACAGGAACAGGTGCAGCTGCGAACTGGCCACCGACAGGTCGAACTTCTCTATCAGGTAGAAGGTGAAATAACTGGTGAGGCTGGACATGTAGAAGTATTTGGAGAACACCAGCAGCCCGAGCACCACCAGCGCGCTGGTCACCCGCCCCTTGGACAGGCCGTGGGTCGCTGCCTGGCCCTGCTTGAGCTTGAACAGGTTCAAGTGGTTGGCGTACCAGCGACTGATCCGGTACAGCACGAACAGTGCAAACACCGCGAACAAGCCGAACCAGGCCACATTCCCTTGGCCGTAAGGGATGATGATCGCCGCCGCCAGCAACGGACCGAACGCCGAGCCCGCGTTGCCCCCGACCTGGAAGGTCGATTGTGCCAGGCCAAACCGCCCCCCCGAGGCCAGCCGCGCCACGCGAGAAGCTTCCGGGTGAAAGGTCGAGGAGCCAATGCCGATCAAGCCCGCCGCCAGCAGAATCAGCGGGAAGCTGCCGACCACCGACATCATCACGATGCCGATCAAAGTGCAGACCGTACCGGCTGGCAACAGCCAGGGCTTGGGATGGCGGTCAGTGTGGTAGCCGACCCAGGGTTGCAGCAGCGAAGCGGTCAGCTGGAAGGTCAGGGTGATCAGGCCGACCTGGGTGAACGTCAGGCCATAGTTGGCCTTGAGCATCGGGTAGATCGACGGCAGCACCGATTGAATCAGGTCGTTGATCAGGTGCGCCAGTGCCACCGCGCCGATGATGCGCATGACCAGAGGGCTGCTTTGTGAAGGCGCGGACGCCGCCGCAGTGGCGGGCTGAACGTTGCTGATAGCCATGAAATTTCCGAAAAACAGAGGGGTGCACACGGGCAGGTGCGTCAATGTGCCATTTTTCGTTGCGGCAGCGCCATCCCCTTAGCCTGCTAACGACCTCGGTATTGGGCAGATTTCCACTCGATCGATACCCTCCTCCGCCCCGTTTTTTCGGCTCAGGAAGATAAGCGGTTGAAAGTGTAGAGAAATATTTTAAATTTACGCTTGACGCATCTGCATTACCGGTGAATAATGCGCGCCATCTTGGCTACATAGCTCAGTTGGTTAGAGCATAGCATTCATAATGCTGGGGTCCGGGGTTCAAGTCCCTGTGTAGCCACCAAGTGCTAAAAACGGCTTACCGAAAGGTAAGCCGTTTTTTTATGCCTCAAGAAAATGGCTGCTCCCTTGTAGGAGCGAGCATGCTCGCGATGGACTTGAACGATAACGCGGGGAGTCAGGTTCCCCCGCGGTGCATTTGAGTCCATCGCGAGCATGCTCGCTCCTACACCATCATCGTCATCATCAGCAACGAATCGCCGGTAGCGCCGACAACGCCCGCTCCCAGATCTGCCAGGTACGCAGCCAGACCATGGCCTGCCAATCGCTATCGGCCGGATAGAACTGTTCAAGCAGATTCAACTTGATCTCTCGCCCCTGCGCATCGTGGACATTACCGTGCAGATGCAACCAGTGGTCATCGCGCAGATGTCGATGGACGTCCGGCCCCGGATAAGTCCCGCACTCGATCACGAACGGCATCAACCGCACCTGCGGCAGCGCATTGAGCAACGCCTGCGAGGTGTAGCCGGTCGCAGTGGCTGCAACACCGGTTTCGCTCAGGGTGTCGGCGCCGGTGTGCAACGTGTAGAGCCACGGACCGTAAATTGCCTGGGCATCGGCCAGCGCCGGATAAGCCGCTTCGGTGATCGTCAACAACATCGGATGCCCATACTCCCCGGCCCCGGTGTGCAAGTCGAAACACAGGCCGACGTCAGCATGGGCCACGTGCTTTTGCATAATCTGCTGCAATGTGCGATTCGACCAACTGGGGGCCACCCCACCGTAGAACAATCCGTCCGGGTGCGCATGCTGGCCACCTTCGACAATCGACATGACCGCGGGCCATCCGTGGAGGCGGATTTGCTCATCCAGCAAGGCATCGGCCCGATCTCGCTCAGGCCCGCGCAACTGCGTGCAGGCATAAATTTCATGCAGCGCGTCATAAGCCTGGTTATCCGGCAGCGCACGATCGAAGTCCAGGTGATTGCGGTTCAGGTCGATGTTGTCTTCATTGACCCGACGCAGCCACGCCATACCCCAGGGATTGATCGCATGAATCATCACCACGGCGACATCCGTCGGCAACGAGCGCTTACCGAGCTCCTGCAGCCACTTGATCTGGCAACCCGAGCCATAGAAGCCCTCGACCCCGTGAGTACCGCTCAGCGCGATCAGCAGGCGTTTGGCGCCAGGATCGCCGAGCACCGCCACATAGGTGCCCAAGGCCTCGCCGGATGGCCCCTTGAGAGGATGGGGATACTCGCTCAGCGTCGCACCGGCCGCGGTTGCCGCCGCCAGGAATTGTTCGCGCTGGGAACGGTAGCTGGGCTGGGCTGGAAACTCGCTGTGCATGGCTGCCTCTTGTGGGTCTTGTGGGGTGATCGCTGGCAATGACCCTACAGAAAATCCGTCGATTGATGAAGAGCGACCACGGGACCTGGTTTGCGTCACTGCGAGGTCACCGATACAGTCCCCGGTATATTTATCCCACGGACGGAGTGCCCCCATGTTCCCAGCCTCCCATTCGAGTCGCGCGCGCCTGCCAGCCCTGGCGCTGATCATCACCGCGCTGACCCTTGGTGCCTGCCACAACGCGTCCGCCCCGACGCTGCCCACGGCACCGGAAAACGCGTCCGGTTATCGTACCGACCTGCAGACCCGACACGCTTCACGCCACATGGCCGCAGCCGCCAACCCATTGGCAGCCGAAGCCGGGCGCGAGATGCTGCGTCGGGGCGGTTCGGCCATCGATGCCGCCATTGCCATGCAAGCGGTTCTGACGCTGGTCGAACCGCAGTCCTCGGGCATCGGTGGCGGCGCGTTGATCGTGCTCTGGGATGGCCAATCCGTGCGCGCCTACGACGGGCGCGAAACCGCACCGGCCGGTGCCACCGAGAAACTGTTCCTGCAGGCCGATGGCCAGCCGATGCCCTTCACCCAGGCACAGATTGGCGGGCGCTCGGTGGGAACTCCCGGGGTGTTGCGAGCCCTTGAGCTGGCCCATCGCAAACACGGTCGTTTGCCATGGGCGCAGCTGTTCGAGCCCGCCATCGAATTGGCCGATCAAGGCTTTGTCATCTCGCCTCGCCTGCATCGGTTGATCGCTGCGGATTCGTCCATAAAGCGCTCTGCGGAAATGACGGCCTACTTCCTGAATGCCGATGGCAGCCCGAAAGCCAGCGGCACCCTGTTGAAGAATCCGCCCTTGGCTGCCGCCTTGCAACGCATCGCCAAGGAAGGACCGGATGCCTTGTACAAAGGGCCTATCGCACAAGAGATCGTGGCCAAGGTCCAGGGTCACGCCAACCCAGGCAGCCTGTCGCTGAGCGACCTGGTCAACTACAGCGCCAAGGAACGCGCGCCTTTGTGCACCGACTACAAGCGCTGGCAGGTCTGTGGCATGCCGCCCCCCTCATCGGGCGGGATCGCCATGGCGCAGATCCTCGGCACGCTGCAAGCCCTGGAGACAAGCGACAAGCGTTGGGCCCTGGCGCCGATGCAACCGGTGAAAGCCAGCACAGCCGCTGGCCTCGAACCAACCGCCGAGGCCGTGCACCTGATCAGCGAAGCCGAGCGCCTGGCCTATGCCGATCGCGCGCAGTACGTGGCCGACTCGGACTTCGTGCCGGTGCCCGTCAAGGGCTTGATCGACAAGGCTTACCTGGCCAGCCGGGCGGCGCTGGTCGGCGAGCACAGCATGGACACGGCCAAGCCCGGCACGCCACCGGGCATCCAGGTCGCCTACGCGCCAGACCGCTCCCCCCTGCGCATCTCCACCTCGCAAGTGGTGGCGGTCGATGACCAGGGCGGCGCGGTGTCGATGACCACCACCATCGAATCCGCTTTCGGCTCGCATGTGATGGTCCAGGGCTTCCTGCTCAACAACGAGATGACCGACTTCTCGTTCATTCCCGAAGAGAACGGCCAGAAAGTCGCCAACCGCGTCGAACCCGGCAAGCGTCCGCGCTCGTCCATGGCCCCAACGCTGATCTTCGACCGCCAGAGTGGCGAATTCGTCGCCAGCCTCGGCTCTCCCGGCGGCTCGCAAATCATCGAATACGTGGCCAAAACCACCGTCGGCCTGCTCGACTGGAACCTCGATACACAGGCAGCCATCAACCTGCCCAACTTCGGCAGCCGAAATGGCCCGACCGAACTGGAGAGCGGCCAGTTCAGCCCGGCGCTAATCCAGGCACTCAAGGACAAGGGCCACAGCGTCAACGAAATCGACATGACCAGCGGCACCCAGGCGATTGTCCGGGTCAAGGATGCACAGGGGAAGGCGTCGCTGGCCGGTGGGGCTGATCCTCGGCGGGAGGGGGAAACGTTGGGGGATTGAGTCGCTTGCAGCGTGAAGGGGCCTGCCTGGGCGAAGGCAGGCCCATTTTCCTCAACGACTGATTTTCAACGCCCGTCGAGCCTGGTGTTTTTCCAGCGCCAATTCGATCAGCCGCGTGACCAGTTCACTGTAGGTCATCCCCGCTGCCTGCCACAGTTTCGGGTACATGCTGATGCGGGTGAAGCCTGGCAGGGAGTTGATTTCATTGATCAGGACTTCGCCACTGTCAGTCAAAAATACATCGACGCGCGCCAGCCCGGAACAGCCGAGCAGCTGGAACGCCTCGACCGCCATCGCGCGAATGCGTTCGCTGGACTCGACGCTGATATTGGCCGGCACCACGACTTCAGCAGCTTTGTCGTCGATGTACTTGCTGTCGTAGGAATAGAAGCCACTGTGCACCACGATCTCGCCACAGCCGCTGGCGATGGCGTCTTCGTTGCCAAGCACCGCACATTCGATCTCTCGGCCCTTGACCGCCGACTCGATCAGCACTTTTTCATCGAAGCTCAAAGCCAGCTCGACTGCCGCCGCATATTCGGCTTCGTCGCTCACCTTGCTCACACCGACGGAAGAACCCTGGTTGGCCGGCTTGACGAACAGCGGCAGGCCGAGCTTGCCGCTGACCTCGGCAAAGCCTGTGCGCGCGGCGCTGGCGCGGGTCAGGGTGACGAACGGCGTGACGGCCAGGCCGGCATCACGCAACAGGCGCTTGCTGATGTCCTTGTCCATGCAGACCGCCGAACCCAGCACATCGGAACCGACAAACGGCAAGTCGGCCATGCGCAGCAATCCCTGCAGGCAACCGTCTTCGCCAAGGGTGCCGTGGACGATGGGGAATATCACGTCGACGTGACCCAACAGATCGGCACCGGCGGTTTCCACCAATTGCTGGTGGGCCTTGCCCGGAACCACGGCCAATTCGCGATTGGATTGATTGAGCGCGATCAGGGCCGGATTTTCCTGGTTCAGCAGGAAGTTCGAGGGGTCGTTGAGGTGCCAATGGCCTTGCTTGTCGATGCCGATCAACACCGGCTCGAAGCGCGAGCGATCCAGTGCATCGACAATGTTTTTCGCCGACTGCAGCGACACCTCGTGCTCGGTCGAGCGGCCCCCGAAAATAACGCCCACACGCAGTTTACTCATTGCCTGACCTCATCGTGGATGGCTTGCAACCTGGGTAGCCGCCACGTTACGACTGCAAGGTCCTGCCGTCCAGCGGCTCGCAGGGAGTCAGCTCGCCAACTGATTGGCAAACTGCCCCACTGCATTGACCACTTTCTGCGCGCCATCCTGGATCTCGACGATCACCGAGCCTGCTTCCGCCGCCAGCGCCAGGCCCTGTTCCGCCTGGAGCTTGCCGTCGGCCATCAGGGCCACGGCGTTGCGCGCCATGTCCTGGTTTTGCCGCACCACGAGGACAATCTCGTCGGTGGCCTGGCTGGTGCGCGAAGCCAGTTGCCGAACCTCGTCCGCCACCACGGCAAAACCTCGTCCCTGCTCACCGGCACGGGCCGCTTCGATGGCCGCATTGAGCGCCAGCAGGTTGGTTTGTTCGGCAATCCCGCTGATGGTCTTGACGATGGTGCCAATTACCAGTGATTGCTCATTCAAGGCTTCGATGCCATCGACAGCGGTTTGCATGTGCCTGGCCAGGTCACGCATCACATCCACCGCCTGCGTCACCACGGCGTTGCCGCGCTGGGCGCTTTGATCGGTTTGCTGCGAGGTGCCGTAGGCAATGTTGGCCGCTTCGGCCACCGCTTGCTCCTGGTTGACCTGATCGGTGATCACCGTGGCGAATTTCACCACTTTGTAGAGTTTATTGTTGGCATCGGTCACCGGGTTGTAGGAGGCCTCCAGCCAGACTGTACGACCGTGGCTGTCGACGCGCTTGAAACGTTCGGCCACGAACTCTCCGGTGTTCAGACGGCGCCAGAACGCCTGGTATTCGGCGCTGTTGTAGTCCTCGGGAAAGCAAAAAGTACGGTGATGCTTGCCCTTGATCTGCGCCAGGCTGTAGCCCATGCCACTGAGAAAGCGCTCGTTGGCGGTCAGCACATTGCCATTGAGGTCGAACTCGATCACCGCTGTCGAACGCACCAGTGCACCGATCAGGTTTTCATGCTCACGGGAGGCCTCGATGGTGCGGGTCAGGTCGCTGGAGAAAATCGAAAAATGCTTGATCCGCCCGTCCGCCGTGCGCACGGGCTGCACAATTGAACGCAACCAGGCTTCCTGGCCAGTGCCACGCAACAGACGCACGGCACCGGCAAAGTGCTCGCCCCGACTCAGTGCGGTCTTGAAACGTAGTTGGAATTCGTCGTTTTTCACATGATCCGGAACGATCTCTTCGATGTGCCGGCCGATCAGCTCGTTGCTCTTGTAGTGCATCTCGCCGAGGAAGTTCTGGTTGACCGACTGCACCCTCCCGTCAATATCGAGGGTCAGCACGAGCATCTCGCTTTCCAGGCTTTCCTTCACTTGCTGCAGGCTGGAGAGTTCTTCGCGAAGAGCCGACAGCTCCTGCTTCAAGCGTTTATTGAACATGGGACGCACCGATGGACTGGAATAGAAAGCGACTTAGAGCCTAGCCATCGGCCTTGCAGGGATTTTCTGAAGAGCGCTTGAGGATTGTCCTACAAATATAATGAAACCGCGCCAATCGTCCCTGCCTATCACGCTGTACCGGCGGCTGGGCAACCGGCGACTCCCGGTGCCCGCGAGCCGAAATACGCCGCACTGCCCACACCCACCGCCCCCATCACCGCGCAAAAAATCACGCAGATCCAGGGGCTCCATGGCATCAGGCCGATCAACAGCAAGGGCGTGATGCTCGCCCAGGCGGCGTAGGCGATGTTGTAGGTGAAGGAAATACCCGAGACGCGAATCCGCGCCGGGAACAGGCTGACCATCACCGATGGCACCGCGCCCACTACTCCGCAACTCAGTCCAGCCACCGCGTAGGCCAGGCCGACCCAGTTGCCACCGCTGATCAGGCAGGTGTAGAGCACGCCGATACCCAGTGGCAGCAACAGGCTATAAAGCATGACGGTACGCCAGGCGCCGATGCGATCGACCAGCAGACCGGCGAGCACGCAGCCAATGTTCAGAAACACGATGCCCAATGCGCTCAGGGCGAAGGTGTGGCTGGCGGTCATGCCGAAGGTTTTTTGCATCATGGTCGGGGTGATGACCACGAACACCACCACCGCTGATGTCAGCACGCAGGTGAGAATCATCGCTGGCAGCAGGGCCAGGCGATGTTCACGCAGGACTGCCCGTAACGGCAACTCGATGGCTGCCTCGCGCCGGGCTTGCATGGCCATGAACACCGGCGTTTCGCTGAGCCAGCGCCGCAACCAGACGCCAATCACGCCAAACACCCCGCCCAGCAGGAAAGGATAACGCCAGGCGTGATCGAGGATTTCCGCTGGAGTAAAAGTCTGCGCCAGGAAGGTTGCCGTCAGGGCGCCAAGCAAATAACCAAAGGTCAGCCCCGCCTGCAGGAAGCCCAGGGCGTAGCCGCGATGGCCGACTGGCGCGTGTTCCGCTACGAATACCCAGGCGCTCGGCACCTCGCCACCCACCGCCGCGCCCTGGAGGACGCGCAGGGCCAACAGCAGCAGTGGCGCGAAATAGCCGATCTGCGCGTAGGTCGGCATGATTCCGATCAGCAGGCACGGCAGCGCCATCATCAGGATGCTCAGGCTGAACACCTTCTTGCGACCCAGACTGTCGGCGAAATGCGCCATCAGGATCCCACCCAGGGGCCGCGCCAGGTACCCGGTGACGAAGATGCCAAAGCTTTGCAGAAGCCGCAGCCACTCAGGCATTTCGGGCGGGAAAAACAGCTGGCTCAAGGTCAGGGCGAAAAATACGAAGATGATGAAGTCGTAGATTTCCAGCGCGCCACCGAGAGCCGCGAGCCCCAGGGTCTTGTAGTCCGAGCGGCTGAATGGCAGCGGACGTGGATCTATATTGGCAGTCATGAAAAGAACTCTGGCACAGGCAAAAACCAAGGCGCCCATGGTCTACGCAAACGCGCCGACGGACAACCCGTTAGACCAAAGTCCCATAGGCCTAAATCAGCGCCGCAAAAAACACTCGTTTGAATTAAGGTTGGCGTCTGTCCTGAGGGGCCTATGCTGCCCCGAAGACCACAACAAACATAATAATTCGAGGTAGTCCCGTGGCCGCTGATATCGAAGATACCCGCTCCGCCCGCTTTGCCCTGCGCTGTTCAAGCTTTGCCAAACGCTGGTTCCCCGACTCCTGGGTATTTGCCGCCCTGGCGGTGATCATTGTCGCCGTGGCCACCATGGCCATGGGCGCCAAACCGACTGATGCGGCCATGGCCTTTGGTGACGGCTTCTGGAGCCTGATCCCGTTCACCATGCAAATGGCGTTCGTGGTGATCGGCGGTTATGTGGTCGCCAGCTCGCCACCAGCGGTGAAGCTGATCGATCGCCTGGCGAAGTTGCCGAAAAACGGGCGCTCCGCGGTGGCCTGGGTGGCCCTGATTTCCATGGTCGCGTCGCTGCTTAACTGGGGTTTGTCACTGGTGTTTGGCGGCTTGCTGGTGCGCGCCCTTGCCCGCCGTACCGACCTTAAGATGGACTATCGCGCCGCGGGTGCAGCCGCGTACCTGGGGTTGGGCGCGGTGTGGGCCCTGGGCCTGTCTTCGTCTGCTGCGCAGTTGCAGGCCAACCCGGCCAGCCTGCCGCCGTCGATCCTGTCGATTACCGGGGTGATTCCGTTCACCCAAACGATCTTTCTCTGGCAGTCGGGCGTCATGTTGCTGGCCTTGATCGTCATCTCGCTGATCATCGCCTACGCCACTGCCCCCGGCCCGAACACGGCACGAGACGCCCAGGCCTGTGGCGTCGACCCGAGTTTCAACCTGCCACCACTGCAACCACGCACCCGTCCCGGAGAATGGCTGGAACACAGCCCGCTGCTGACCATCCTGTTGGTGCTGCTGGCGGCTGGGTGGCTGTTCCATGAGTTTTCCACCAAACCTGCGATCAGCGCGATTTCCGGTCTCAACACCTACAACTTCCTGTTCATCATGCTCGGTGCCCTGTTGCACTGGCGCCCGCGCAGCTTCCTCGACGCGGTGGCCCGCGCGGTGCCGACCACCACCGGCGTGCTGATCCAGTTCCCACTGTACGGTTCGATCGCCGCACTGATGACCACGGTCAAGGGCGCCGACGCGCAGACCCTCGCCCACCACATCTCGACCTTCTTCGTGAGCATTGCCTCCCATGACACCTATGCCCTGCTGATGGGCGTGTACTCGGCGATCCTCGGCTTCTTCATTCCGTCCGGCGGCGGTAAATGGATCATCGAAGCACCGTATGTGATGCAAGTGGCGAACGACTTGAACTACCACCTGGGCTGGGCCGTGCAGATCTACAACGCCGCCGAAGCGCTGCCCAACCTGATCAACCCGTTCTACATGCTGCCGCTGCTGGGCGTGCTGGGATTGAAGGCGCGGGACCTGATCGGCTTCTCGTTCGTGCAATTGCTGGTGCACACACCACTGGTGCTGGTGCTGCTGTGGGCACTCGGAACGACGCTGGCGTATACGCCGCCGGTGATGCCATAGGGAAGCGGCTACAGCGAGGGTCAGCGCGACCTGAGACTGCGCGTTTTTCTTACAAAACGCGCAGCGTTGTCCCACCCAATCCAAGGGCAAGCCCTGACTCTCGCAACCAGCCTCCTTGAATTAACCTGTCCCGGAGTATCAATCACCAAAAACCCAAGGAAGATCCGATGACACCGATATCCAAGACACTGGAAGAGTTGATCAATGAAATTTACCAGGACGGTAACGTCTCGGTGGTTGAGTACAGGGCCCTGCGAGACGATGCCGATCGCCGCATGGACGCTGTTGTCCGCGAATTTGGCCAGCACAACAATGTGACGGCCTTTCAGAAAGCGATGGATGTCGCCATGCAGTTATTGCAAAGCGCCGTCCTCGATGCCAAAAAAGCCAGGCTGAGCGATACCGGTGAGGCTATCGTCAAGGATGCGGTTACCGCACAGGTCGAGTACTTGCGTGCCGGCAGCCAATTGGCGCTACGCCTGTTGTGATCGCCTGACCTCACTCCCCCGCAAACACTGATCGCGGGCTGGATCGCACGCTTCGAAAAAAAAGTGCTTGAGGCCTGGTTTTCTGCATCATTGTGTTGATCCAGTATGACGTGCATCTTCGTATCGCGACCACGCTGAAAAGGATCTGAGCATGTTAAGACTCGCAGGCCTCACTCTCGCGGCCCTCACCCTGAGCACCGCTGCTCATGCCGATATCGCCCTGAAGCTGGGCAGCACCGAACGCGTCAGTCGTTTGTTCGCCTATCCCAACAACTGCAACGTGATCTGCTTTCGCAACTGGACGCTGGAGCAGACCGTCGAGCACTACCTGACGCAAAGCGTGCAGCGCGATGGCTATAGCGAGGCCAAGGTCCTGGTCAAAACCGAAAACGGTCAACTCCATGCCGAAATCACGGGCGTGCCCAGGCGCTATGAAAAACCCCTGGCAGCGCTGCTTGACGCCGGCGACCTGGCCTACGACGGTGCTAGCAAACTGAATGCCGACGGCAAGTGGGCCTATAACTGGCATTTTTTCCTGCCACTGGGCATGGCCTTGGAAAACCGCAGAAGCGTCGAGCTGCTGCACTTCCCACCCGATTATTCGCTGACCCAGGCCCAGGATTACCTGAAGTCGGCCACCACGGATCGCTGGGCCACGCTGCTGACCATCAATGGCGTCCCGCCCGAGCAGCTACCGGGCTACCAAACCATTATCGATATCGCCCCGATTGCCGCACCTTCGAACGCCGGCAAGGATCTGGAAGGCGTCTACGACTACTTCAAGGACTACCAGACCAACATGGTCAAGCAGGTGACCGTACATTCCAGCGGCGCGGCCTTGCCAACGGTTGCCTTCGGTGCACCGGTGCGCAATTGGATCAAGCAGCAATACGGGCCAACCGTGAATGTGTTGAGCCTGGTGACAATCAGCCCGGTCGACGGAGTAAAAGTACCGCTATTGGGCGCCAACCATCCCAGCTACATCTGGTACGCCGCCGATCCAGCCAGCTACACCGGCAAAGACGCCCAGGCCCAAGCCGATACTGCGGGCCTGAAAGTCATGGGCCAGGATTTGAGTGCCGCTTGCTGGCAGGCCGCCATGGGCCGTGAAACGGACACCAATCCCGATATCGAGCTGAAAAGCTGCACCCAGACATGGCAAGTAGCCCAGGCCGATAAAACCTGTGCGCTGTTCTACACCTCGATCCGCAAGCTGACCCCGGGACAGGCCGCGGGCAAATGTGCGACAGCATCGATCAAGGCCCAGCTCAAATTGCTCAAGGTGCCAGCGCCAGCCCCGGCGATACCCGCGCCCGCGCTATAGGCTGACGAGTCAACTGACGGAGAGCGCCGACGACCAGATGTTTTTGCAACACTGGCGTCGGCAAAGCGTCTGCTGCGCAGGCTTACAACTTCTCGACCGGACGCAGTCGATACTGCGGTGGCAATTGCTCGAAACCGCTGATCGTGGTGTTCAGGCTTTTCCAGCGACCGTCCTTGATGCCGTAGATGCAACCGTGAATCGACAGGTTCTGCCCGCGGTGCCAGGCATTTTGCACAATGCTGGTATGGGCGACGTTGGCCACTTGCTGAATCACGTTGAGCTCGCAGAGGCGGTCGACCTGCTCCTCTTCGGTGGCCAACTTGGCGAGCTCTTCACGTTTCTCGTAGTAAAGATCGCGAATCGAACGCAGCCAACCGTCGATCAGGCCGAACTGACGGTCCTGCATCGAGGCGCGCACGCCGCCACAGCCATAGTGGCCGGTCACGAGGATATGCTTGACCTTGAGTACGTCAACCGCGTACTGGATCACCGACAGGCAGTTGAGATCCGTATGCAACACCACGTTGGCCACGTTGCGGTGCACGAACAGATCGCCCGGCAGCATGCCGACGATCTCGTTGGCCGGCACCCGCGCATCGGAACAGCCGATCCACAGGTACTCCGGCGTTTGTTGACGAGCCAGCTTGGCGAAGAAGTCAGGATCTTCTTTGGTGATCGCGTCGGCCCAGCGCTCGTTGTTATCAATCAGATCTTGTAATTCGTTCATGCAATGAAGCCTCGATAATGGTGCGCTGCTTTGACAGACAACCGTCCGTCGGGGTCACGCGCGTTATGCAAATGCCCGCCGCTGCCCGTTCATGGCGCTCCATGCCGGTGGAATTCCCTGCAACCCAGTGGGTCCACTCTATAAGGCTAACAGTATGAGGAATTGCCATGACTGATTCACGACGTCCGTACGATGCGGTGCAACCGGAACCCATCGATGATAACGAAGATCGCATGGGCTCGGTGCATGAGCTGGATTTCGACACGGAAGAACCCAGCGCAAAAATCGGCGATGAATTGCCACACAAGGAACGCAAGCAGCTGATACCTGAAGAACGCGTGCGTGAAGCCGGCATGACGGGTGCATCGACCGATGATCATGAATCGACCGATGATGACCTGACCCCGGAAACACTCATCCGTGAGGACGGTGCGCGGGATGCCCAGGAATTGGGTGAAGGTGATCAGGCCGATTGGGACTTGAGCATTGTCGATGAAGACGAGATTGGTGGGGGCAACGGGTTGGACGAGGCAGAGATGGCGCAGAGCGATCCGCTGGACAAGAAACGCTGATCTGTAGGAGCTGCCGCAGGAATCGGCGTTCAACCAAAACGATGGTGATCAATCCACCAATGTACAGGCCATGACCACCGCATCTTCGCGCCCACCCACCGCCGGGTAGTAATCCCGTCGACGTCCGATCTCGTTGAAACCGTAACGCTCATACAGCTTGAACGCCGCGGTATTGCTGTCGCGCACTTCCAGGAAGCATTCCCGGGCATCGGCCTTGTAGGCGATCGACATCAAATGTTCCAGCAAGGTCAAACCCAGGCCTCGGCCCTGGTTTTCCGGCTTGACGGTGATGTTGAGCAGATGCGCCTCGTCAAGAATGATCTGCACCACCCCATGGCCCACCTGCTGCTGACCTTCGAACATCAGCCAGATCTGATACTTGCCCAGGCCATCGAGAAAAATCCCGCGGGTCCAGGGATGGCTGTAGGCCGCATACTCGATCTTCAGAACAGTTTCCAGGTCCGCCTCGGTCATCGGGCGGAACGATACAGCGTCACTCATTCGATTCTTTCCAACGCGCCATCAGCCGACGCATGGCTTGCCACACGGCGGCCTTGCGCTGTGGCTCTTCCATTAACAATTCCAGGCCCGGTACCGCCCACGCCGAGCCCAGGCCCTCAATCTGCAATTCGCGGTTGAACGCATCAGAGTCCGCTTCACCGGCAAACCGCACCGCGGGCAGGCCGATCAGCCAAAGGCAGGCGCATGGCACTTCTTCCATGCGCACCGAGAGGAAACCTTGCACAAAGTCACGGGCGGCCTCCGGGCCCTGGTCCATCGTCCCACGCACCAGCAGCGGCCAGCGTACCGGCTCGCCGATGATCTGCGGACTGTCCGGCAGACCGGCCGCTCGCAGCATGTCCTTGAGCAGCAGATAAGCAGGGTCGCGTGCCTGGAAGGATTCACCTGTGGGTAACTCCACCAGCAGCAGGCAGCGGTCGGCTCGCAGCAGTTGCAGGGCAAAGCGCGGCGGCGGCACTGGCGCGACCCTGGCGACCACCGGCGCCTCCTCGGCCGCAGGTTTTGCGCCAGTGCGCGTGCTGGCCAGCGATGGCCGCGGCACCTCGACCTTCACCCGCTCGGCGGGTTTTACCGTAGGCACGACGGGCGTCTCGACCACCGGCACAGGCGCCACGGGAGCCTCGACCAGCGCCTCGGGCGGCTCCAGCAGCTCGGGCCGCGACGGGGCGGCAAAGGGCAATTCGGTGCGCGGCAACCAGTTGACCACCTGCATGGCGTTCAAATAAGCGCGACGACGGGACTCGATAAGCAAAGGTCGGCCACTTGTGGATAACTAAAGTGCGCCGATTCTACCGCCCTTCGCGCAAGATCGCCCGCTGTTGATCGATAGACTGCACCGATAATCTTTCCACTTATGAAAAATGGCGACAGCCCGTCCCGAGAGTGAATCGCATCGTGCCTGATGCAGTACAATCGCGGCTTTTATTCGCCAACCAGCCGGCCATTCCGATGATCGAACCCAAGCGCGTCTTGCGCGCCCTCGCTGAACACTGGGCACTTCTGGAGCCACTGTGCGAGCATTTCGACCAAGGCACCCTGAGCCTCAACGAACTGCGCACGCAACTGGCCGCCCAGCAACTCGACAGTACGCCGCAGGACATCACCAGCCTGCTGGACGTGTGGATTCGCCTCGATATTCTGGTTCCGGTGGCGAAAAGCCCGAACCGTTTCGAGCTCAATGCGCAAATTCACGACTTCCTCGCCTACCTGCGCCGTGAACACCGTTTGGGCCTGTGCCTGGAAATCGAAGCCTATCTGCGCCATCTCGAGCGCCTGGCCGGCTACATCCAGGACGCCTTCGACACCCGCGACGGCAACGACCTGGCCCGCCAGCTTCGCCTGCTCGACATGCGAGTTCGCGATGTACTGAAAAAACTCGATAACGACGAACAAGCACTGGTGGCCGTCGCCGAAAGGGCGAAAACCAGCGACCGACAGATTCCATTGCGCCAGCGTTACGCTGAAGTGCTGGCGACCTGGGACGAATACGTCGAGCCGATGATTGATCTGGTGAACGCCGACGGCGCTTTCGAACAAGGCGTGCGCAAGGTTGAAACCGTGCTGCTGAAGATGCTCTCCGAGCAGCAACGCCTCGGCCACCTGGTCGATGACGACATGTTGCTGCGCACTCACGCGCGTATCCTTGAAATGCAGACCAGCGCCCAGTTGACCCTGCGTCACGCGCGCGAACTATTGCTGCCGCTGCGTGAAGAGGCACGTCGCCACAACGCTGTCACCCGTGGCGCGGCTCTGGCCCTGTCCGCCATTCGCCGAAAAGGCATCGATGCCGTGCCGCAGGCGGCAATGCCGTTGTTCACACGCCCGCAAAGCACCTTCCTCGGCAGCGCCAGCCAGGTCGAGGCCTACGTTTATGCCCTGGCCCGCTTCGAACCGAAACCGGCGCGCTTCCCCAAGGCCCACAAAACCCAGAAAGGCGAAGCTCCACGTGCGCCACGCACGGTTCGGGAAATGCTCGAACGCTGCGAAGACGCCCTGCCGATGCCGGACCTGATGACCTGGCTGCTGGAGCAGGAGCCGGACGGTGCCACCGACGAATTGCTGTACTGGTTCTCGCGACTGTCCCGGGAAAAACGCTTCAAGCGCGAACGCCTGGAACGTCGCGACTACCACACACACGAGCACCAGGTCAGCCTGCGCTCCTTCGCCCTGCTCTCGGTCGGCGATGACCCTACCGAGAATTCTGCGAGCATCCCCCATGCATCTTGATCTTTCCGAACTGTCCCAACTGGCACCGATCTTTCGCGAGCTGTTCAAGGGCTACCACGTCAGCCGCCGCGATCCTGAGCTGTATGCGCAGCTGTCGAACTTCCAGGACCAGTACCGCACGCTGTTCAAGGCCCTGGGGTTTGAACTGGTCTGCGACACCCGTGGTTTCTACTATTTCGTACCGGACCTGGCCGCCGCGGCGGTGAATAAGACCGCGCAGCGTCTGGCTCTGTTCACCTTCATCCTTGTCGAGCACCTGGCCGATCAGGGCCGCGACCCGGTCGCCGTGCTCGACGGCGGCAGCCTGGGTCGCGATGAACTGCCATCGCTGCTGGAAAAGTACCGCGACCTGTTCATCCAGGCCGAAGTACAGACCCAGGATGAGCTGGAAGAAAAAATCATGCGCCGCATGACCCAACTCGGCTTCGCCGGCGAAGAAAACGGCGTGTACCGTTTCCTGCCGCCGATGCACCGTTTCCTCGATGTGTGCCTATCGGTGCAACAGGACCGTGACCTGGCGGCCAGCCTGCACAGCGTACTGCCGCTGCCGGCTCCGGTGCTGATCGATGAAGACAGCGATGAAAAACTACTGCAGACCGACGACCCGCTCGACTTGGCAGAGTTTGCAGATGAAAGCGAAGAAGACGCCCTGGCCCGCGCCATTGCCGAAGAACAGGAGCTCGACGCATGATCAAGGAACGCTACGGCATCCGCCGCTTTGCCCTTTTGAACACCGCCGGCTACACCCTCGGCCTGTTCCCGCTGGAAGAGCCGCTGTCGGTCTACGGCGCGAACAACCTCGGTAAATCCGCTTCGATCAATGCGCTGCAGTTCCCGATCCTGGCACGCATGTCGGACATGAGCTTCGGCAAGTACAGCCTGGAGCAATCCCGGCGCTTCTATTTCGCCTCCGACACCAGCTACATCCTGGTGGAGGTGAACCTGCCCCATGGCCCCCACGTGATCGGCGTGGTCGGACGCGGTCCGGGTGGCGGCTTCGGTCACCAGTTCTTTGCCTACGCCGGCCGGCTGGACCTGGCCCACTACCAGAAAAACGACACCTGCCTGCGCCAGAAGGAGTTGTTCAGCAACCTTGAGCGCGAAGGCCTCAAAGCCTACGAACTCAAGCCCGATGAATTGCGGCGCTTGCTGGTCGGTGGACACACCTCGATCCCGCTGGACCTGACACTGATCCCCCTGCGCTCTACCAGCGAACAGAGCCTGAAGACCTTCCGCGCGCTGTTCATCAACCTGCTGCACATGCGCGAAATCACCGCGGCCAAGCTCAAGCAACTGTTCCTCGACGCCTTCGAGCACAGCCTGCGTTCCGGTAGCGTCGACTACATCGCCGCGTGCGAAGAAGCTTTCCGCGACGTACGACGCATGGAACAGGACTACCAATCGCTGGTGGCAGCCGGTCCCCTGGTCGAAGCCCTCGCCAACGGCGTGAAACAGCGCGATATCCTGCGCGGCAAGCTGCACCGCCTCTCGCCGCTGCTCGACTCCCTGCTCGGCACTTGGTCGGACTACGCCAGTGCCCGCAAGGAAGAGCTGACCATCCAGGCCGAGCACTATCGCCACGAGCAGGACGCCCTGCAGAACGACCAGCGTGGCGGCACCCAGGAGCTGATGCGCCTGGAGCGGGAAATCACTGGCATCCAGCGCTGGCTCGGCGAACTGGCGGTGCTCAAGCATCGTTTTGCCCTGGTCGAAGACGTCAAGGTGCTCGAGCAACAACTGCTCGCGGCCAAGGACGCCCACGATGAGCTGGCAGGTGCCTTGGCGCAGTCGCGGCAATTCAGTGCCGAGGACCTGGAAGAACGCCTGCGTGAGCTGGAAAAACGCCTGAAGTCGGTCAAGCAACAACTCGACCACGCCGACAACAACAGCTACGCCCGCCTGCGCGAAGAATTCTCGCAGCAGGACGTCGAGCGCCTGATGCGCCTGTTCAACAGCGCACTGTTCAGCCTGCCGCTGGGCGAGCACGGCATTACCCTCGACGACAACGGCGACTGGGTCAAATCCGTAGAGCTGATCCTCGACGGTTTCAAAGGCGAGCGCTTCGAAGTACCGGGCCTGTCCATCGACATCTCGCACATCGAGCCCCCGGCCCTGCAAGCCCTGGCTGACCGTGCCGCGCTGCGCGACCAGAAAGAGCGACTGGAAAAAGAACTCAAGCAACTGAAAACCCAGCAAGCCGTGGCCGCCGACCGCGCCGCGAGCAAGACCCAGACCGAAGCGCTGTACCAGCAGGTGCTGGATGCCCAGAAAGCCTTGGAAGACTTCCGTCGCGCGCAAACCCTGAGCGCCGAAGAGGGCGACAAGCTGGAGCAGCTGGCGCAGATGGAAGCCGCCCAGGACGAATTGAAGCGCTCCAGCGATGCTTTCACCGAACGCGTCCAGCAACTGTCCGCCAAGCTGCAACTGGTCGGCCGGCAGATCGGTGACATGGAAGCCAAGCAACGCACCCTCGACGACGCCCTGCGCCGCCGTCAGTTGTTGCCGGCGGATCTGCCGTTCGGCACACCGTTCATGGATCCGGTCGACGATTCGATGGACAACCTGCTGCCGTTGCTCAACGACTATCAGGACAGCTGGCAAGGCCTGTTGCGTGCCGATGGCCAGATCGAGGCGCTGTACGCCCAGGTGCGCCTCAAGGGCGTGGCCAAGTTCGACAGCGAAGACGATATGGAACGTCGCCTGCAACTGCTGATCAACGCCTACGCACACCGTACCGACGAAGCCCTGACCCTCGGCAAGGCCCGGCGTGCGGCTGTTACCGACATCGCCCGGACCCTGCGCAACATCCGCAGCGACTACGACAGCCTCGAGCACCAGTTGGCGCTGTTCAACCGCGAGATCAACAAACGTCAGGTGTCCAACCTGCAAAGCTTCCGCATCGTACTGGCGCCGAACAAGGAAGCACTCAAGCACATCGACCAGATCATCCACAGCGCCGGCCAGTACGAAGAAGGCGAGACCCTGTCCGTCTTCGACCTGAGCCAGAGCGCCGAGCAGGACAACAAGAACGAAGAGGCCAAGGAATACCTGGCGCGGCTGGTGGCGGCAAACCACAACCAGCTCGGCCTCAAGGACTTGTTCGAACTGGCGTTCGAGATCACCAAGGTCAACGGATCGCCGGTTATCCACACCGACATCGACGGCGCCGCGTCCAACGGCACCACCATGACCATCAAGGCGCTGACCAACATGTATTTGTTGCTGCACTTGATGGACCGCGACCTGGCCGGACGTGTGCGCTTGCCGTACTACCTCGACGAGGCGGCGGACATCGACGAGAAAAACCAGGCGGCGTTGCTGGAGACCAGTCTACAACTGGGCTTCGTGCCCATCCTGGCCAGTGTGAAGCCACAGGTCTGCGCCAGTGTCGCCATCGACCTGGAAGGTGGTAGCGGCCCGGCTGGCATCTACATTGATGAGGATGACTGGAAGTACATTCGTCGTCACGACGAGGTGAAGGCGACTGTGAACGTTGAAGCGGATGAGCCGGAGCTGGATGCGGTCTGAGACTTGAATCGAAGGTAATAAAAAGGCCGCGATCCAATGGATTGCGGCCTTTTTATTTGGAGAGGTTCTTCGCGAGCAGGCTCGCTCCCACATTTAGTCCGTGGCGTACACAAAATATGTGAACGACGCTGACCACTGTGGGAGCGAGCCTGCTCGCGAAGGCGGCATCACAGCCGCCAATACACTACTTGCCGAGCGGAATCTTCGGCGCCCAGGTCAGCCATTCCTCTTCGAACTTGTCGAACAGCGGGTAAGTCTGTTCCGGTCGTGCTGCAGTGCCCATGCGCTCACCATCCGGCGTAGCAAAGGCGACACCGCCCTGGATCATCGTCTCAAGCGATTCAGTACGCACTGTCGCCCCTCTGAACAGACCCACATCAAAGTCAAAACCGCTGGTGTTCCAGAACCGCGTGCCGCTGCGGACCAATGGCGCGTACTTGGGCTCGATCAGGATGCGGATCAACACACGATCGGCCGTCTGGCCCAAGTCATAACCCGTCACCTTGCCCACGGTGATTTCTCGATAAGTCACCGGAACCCCAGCCTTCAGCGAACCACGACGAGGAGCGCTCAACGTCAGGCTCAAACCAGCTTCCTGCTTGGCAGTTTCCGGGGGATTGGCCAGCGCCACGAAATTCTTCTGCGGGCCCAGGTTCTTCGCTGCCGGTTGCACCTCGATGTATTGCCCGGTAACCAATGTTTCCAGGTTCGACGTCTTGATCAGCCCCAACTCGGGCTTGACCACCCAGAACTGACTGCCGACACGAGCGATGCGCTCCGGGACTTCATCGATCCGCGCAGTCAGCAGCACCGACTGCAGATCGTCACTCAGGTCAACGTCTTCGATCTTGCCGACATCCAGCCCCTTGAAGCGGATGGGCGTGCCAGTGCGCAGGCCATCGGCACGGTCAACCTTGATGGTGATCACCGCGCCTTTCTGGTTGGCTAGCTCATGGCTGGCGAACAGGCGGAAACGCGGGATGCGCTTCTGCAAGGGTGCCTTGGCCTCCGGTGTTTCGAAGGCGATGCCGCCAGCCATCAGGCTTTGCAACGATTCACTCTTGACCTGGATCCCGCCAGTCAGGCCACCGGTCAAGGTGATGCCACTGGCGTTCCAGAACCGCGTGGAAGCGTTGACCAGGTCTTCGTATTCCTTCTCGATATGGACCCCGATCACCAGCTGTTTCTTTTTGCGCGAAAACTGATAGCTCTGTACCGAACCCACCTTGACCTGCTTGTAGAGTACCGGGCTGCCCACTTCCAGCGAACCGAGGTTATCGGTGAACAACACCAGGTGCAGGCCCGGTGCACGCAAATCCAGCGGCGGCGCCTTGGGCCGTGCGACAAACTCACGTTGCGGCGCGGCGCCTTTGTCCCCAGGACGCACGGCGATGTAGTTACCCTTGACCAATGCTTCCAGGCCGGTAATGCCCGCCAGGGAAATCGACGGCTTGACCACCCAGAACTGGGTGCCATCGACCAGGTAATCCTCGGCCAGCGGGTCCAGGGTCAACTCGGCGCTGGCGCCGGACAAATCGGGATCGACCTTGAGGGCCTTGAGGGTGCCGACCTGAATACCTTTATACATCACCGGCGTACGGCCCGCCTGCAAGCCTTCGAAGTCGCTTAGCTTGACCTTGACCTTGATCCCGGCGGCAGCCGCATCGAAGTCCTCATAAAGGCGGAACGGCAGGCTCGGATCGGTAGGCGGGCTGTCCTTGCGATTTTCAGGAGTGGCAAACGCAATACCACCAGCAACAATACTGGCTAGGGATTCACTGCGAACTTTTACACCGGACAGGTTGGCATCGATGCTGATGCCGCTGGCGTTCCAGAAACGCGTGTGTTTGCGCACGAGCTTGGCGTACGTCGGCTCGATGAAGACCTTGAGTTCGACAGTACTCTGGTCCTCGGAGAGCACGTAGCTCTTGATCTGCCCGACCTTGATCTGCTTGTAGAACACCGGGCTGCCACGGTTCAGCGAGCCCAGGCGATCAGCCTTGATCGTGAGGTGCAGGCCGGGTTGGGCGTCCGACAGCGGTGGCTCCTGTGCCAGGGCCTTGAACTTGCGGGCAGGCTCGCCCTCACCCGGGCTGATTGCGACATAGTTACCCGAGACCAGCGTCTCCAGCCCGGTAATACCGGCCAGCGTCACACTCGGTTTGACCAGCCAGAAGCGCGTGCTGGTGCGCAGGTATTGCTCCACGTCCTTGTTCATCTCAACGGTCGCGATCACCCCTTTGGAACTGCCTTCATCATCAAGCTTGAGGGTTTTCACCTTGCCGACCGGCATGCCTTTGTAGACGACTTCGGTCTTGTTGGCCTGGATGCCTTCACCGCTTTCGAAACGAACCTGAATCTCGATGCCGGTTTCGGTGTAGGCACGCCAGCCGAGCCAGCCACCAATGATCAGGGCAATCAGGGGCAATACCCAGATAGCCGACCAGTTCGAAGCCGGTCGGATTTTAGCTGTAGGCAGATCAGTCATGGTCGTCGTCCGACTCCGTGTTATCCCAAATCAGTCGGGGATCGAAAGTTACTGCGGCAAGCATCGTCAGAATCACCACGCTGGCGAACGCAATGGCGCCCAGATCAGCTTCAATGGTGGCCAGCCGGCCAAAATTCACGAGCGCCACCAGGATGGCGATTACAAAGATATCGAGCATCGACCAGCGGCCGATGAACTCGATAAAGCGGTACATCCATATGCGCTGGCGGGCCGAGAGTGGCTGGTGGCGCTGTACGGAAAACAGCAGCAAGGCGATCCCCACCAGTTTGAACGTGGGCACCACAATGCTGGCGATAAATACCACTGCGGCAATGGGAATCATGCCGTGCTGAACCAGTTGGATCACTCCGGACATGATGGTGCTGGGATCACCCTTGCCCAGGGAGCTCACGGTCATGATCGGCAGCACATTGGCCGGTATGTAAAGAATGGCGGCGGTGATCAGCAACGCCCAGGTCCGCGCCACACTGTTGGGACGGCGGGCATGCACCAGTGCGCCGCACCGAGTGCAGACCTGATCGTCGACATCAGCTTCCTGCTTGTTCAATTCATGGCATTCGGCGCAAATCAGAATGCCTGCATCAATCGCCCGCATGGGCATCCTCTCCTGATAAAGCCTGCCAGATCTGGTGAGGAGACATCACTACCTCCAGCCAGACCTGGACCAACAACAATCCAATGAAGCACGCCAAGCCAAGACCAATGGTCATTGCTGCCATATCTGCCAGCTTGACGATCGCGACCAGTACGCCCATGAGGTAAACCTCAAGCATCCCCCAGTCCCGTAAATGGTGGTAAATACGGTAAAGCAGCAAGCCGTAGCTACGTCCGACGTTAAATCGGATACTCAGCAACACGACCAGTTGGCAGAGCAGCTTGAGCAGCGGAATCGCCATGCTGCACAGGAACACAATGACTGAAACGCTTTGCATGCCTGTATCGAAAAGCCCGACAACCCCGCTCCAGACAGTGTCTTGCGACGATTGCCCAAGCAGGTTGAGTTGCATGATGGGTAAAAAGTTCGCCGGGATGTACAACAGCAATGCCGCGATAACCAGGGCGAGACTGCGCTGTACGACGTTGTATCGATGAGCATAGAGCTCGTAACCACATCGCGGACACAGGGCTTTCTCACCATGATCGAGCTTGGGCTTGCGCATCAGCAAGTCGCACTCGTGGCACGCCACCAAATCGTTCAGCGGTAATTCTGACAGCCTTGAGGCGTCAACCGGATCTGGCATATAACGCTCTGACTCCGAAAAGGTTGGGCCTATTCTAGTGCCCTGAATCGAAAATAACTGTGCCAATTTGTGCACGAATCAGTGTGATTTTCTTTCGGCAAAAGACAAAACCCCTACCTGCATGCGCAGATAGGGGTTTTGGAATTTAATCTTGACGATGACCTACTCTCACATGGGGAAACCCCACACTACCATCGGCGATGCATCGTTTCACTTCTGAGTTCGGGATGGGATCAGGTGGTTCCAACGCTCTATGGTCGTCAAGAAATTC